>NZ_QGQU01000002.1:0-300000 GCF_003173795.1 Pseudoalteromonas sp. meg-B1
GTGAAATTGCCGCAAGTTTTGGTGTTGTCTATCAAGTCACGCTCGTAATTGCGGCGCTTATAACTGGAGCCGCAGCATTTGGTATCTGGCAAAACTGCAAATGGGGGGCTTACACATATATCACGCTTACTGTGGTCAACCAGCCATTGCTACTTATCATGGGCTGGTGGAATATCGGCGCACTTATTTTGCCAGGTATCATCGTGGCTATTCTCTTAACCAAGCTAAGTGCCATGAAATGAACATAACAAAACGGTCAATGATCGCCTGCGGCTGGACAACTTTAAGCGTGGCTTCGCCACAAAGTTGCCCATTACCTTGGCGTTAGCTATTCAAGGAAATTTAGCATTCAATGAAGAACTTTATTTTAATCATCTTAGTAAGCTTAATTGCGGGTTGTGCTGCAAACATTAAGCAATCAGTAAAAACATCGAACATGCAGCAAGGAGCCATACCAAATAGTATATCAGTAGCTATATCCTCATCTAATTCAATCTCTAAAAGTAGAGATTTAACTAAAAGTATCACTGAACTTAATACATTAATAACTACAGATTACAAAGGTAATTTGATACCAAGCAACTCATCTAATCAGGCTGATATCTCCGTGGAAATAACAATAGAGCATTTTCGTTATGTTTCAGGGTTTGGTCGATTTATGGCAGGTGTAATGGTAGGTGATGCCGAATTGATGCTAAACGTTAAGCTCGTAGACCTATCCACAAACCAAATAGTTAGTGAATCGCAACTAGACACTCGTTCAGAGTTTAGTGAAGGAATATTCGGTGCTACAACTTCTAGACAGTTAGAAGCTATGTCTAAAAAGATAGTTGATATCATTAATTCAAGTGCAAAGAATAGCTAACAAGCAATCAGGCAGGGACAAATGCTCGTTGGCCAAACAACGGCCAAAACGCTCCCATGAGCACCTGTTGTAAGGTGTTATATGAAATTAGGAGAGAACTTATGTTGAAAAGGATGTCTTGGATATTGCTGGTTTGTACATTCGGTGCCCATTCAGGTGAAGAGGTACTTTCTATTGATAGAGTTGTACCTAATAGTTTTAATTTAGCCTTTCCAAATGAATCAAACACTCAGCCAGAACAGAGTCATTTTAGTGTAAATAATTTTGTATTAATGAGTAATGATTCTGGTGAGCGTTGGGCGGTAGTAACCTTGACTAATATGGCATCAGGTCGACGAAGTCTAACTAATAAACACCTAATGGCTATCGTTGCAGACGGGCAGCGAATTGCGCCATTGGAGTTTTTACAATCATTCAAAGCAGATGAGACACTATCGTTAACCATCAACTTTGGTGAAAGTAAGTTTCCTTTGCTATCAATCTATTCAAGGTCTGGCAAATAACAAACACATCAAAATGCTCGCAATCTCGCTAGGATATCAAAACTACACGGGGATTGAGTTTGGGCTTGGCCAAGTTTAACTAAATCGCCGTTACGTTTTAGCCCTTTATACGGGCTTATTTGCACAAGGAGGCAAAGTGAATATCAGACATATTTTGTTACTCGTTATCATCTTATTTATATCTGGTTGTACTACGTCAGGCCAGCTTTATTATATTGATGCTAAAGGTAATGAGAAACTTGGTTGTGATGTAGAATTTATAGGTATGCCAAGTGTTGATAAATTTGCTGTTGAATATGCTTTAAGCCTTTGCGCTAAAAGTATTGTTAAAAAAGGCGGTGTGATCCAGGAAGAACACCTTTTAATGGTTGATACAGCTATTCCCTTAGCTCCATGTGAAAAGGCTTGGACTCACGAATTAGCTAAGCAACAATATCAGGCTAAAAAGTTAACTAAGAAAGAGTATGGCTATATTGTTGCAAATATAGATTTAGGTTTAGCAACAGTCAATAACTGCACATAACAGGCGCTTTAAGCGCGGGCTGCTAACAGCTGACTCAGCTTCGCTACATACACTTTAGCCAACAATTATCAGCCCATTATGCGGGCTTTAGGTTTTTATCAAAATATGGAGTTTTATTCTAATTATGGAAAAATCAGTTCAAGTCGAAAATAATGAAGATAGTATAAAGAAATCTCGAAGTGTAGAAAAAAATAAAATCCAAAATGAAACTATTACAACAGAGCTACATTTTGAGTTGTTAAAACAGTATGCATGGCTATCATCAGCAATAATAGGTGCTGTTGTTATACTTATTCAATTAAAAGTACTTACCTTTGGCTCAAAGGTTTATATTCCTTTAGGTTGTTTTTGTTTTTCAATTTTTAACTCTTTAATTGCTCAAGACTATATAGTTGAGTCATTAACAAAAGGTAAAACTATTTATGATATCTCTAAAAAAGTCTATATATTACGCAACTTATCTATATTTGGTTTAGGGGTTGGCGTAGGGTTACTTGCTTATAGCTTTATTTAGACAACAAACACACTAAGCAGGACAAAACAGTTGGCTTTTGTTTCTACGTCGCTTATTTTAACCAACTATTTTATTGCCTCTAATGGGGTGTTAAATACCTAAATGGAGTTTAGATGAATATTCAAGTTTTTAGACCAAAACAATTTGTAGATATGGCAAGAGACTATAAGTTGTTTGCGGATGACGTAGAAGTTGCCACTATAAAAAGAGGGGTTACGCAAACAGTAAACATCCCTGATTCAACTAAAACTATTCAAGCGAAAATAGATTGGTGTTCAAGCCAAACTTTTCCTGTAGCCTCAATTACTGACAAAGGAATTATTATTAAAAATTCTTTTGGTAGTAATATATTCAAATTGCTTTTTTTAACTATTTATTATGTCAGTTTCGGTAAAAGCAAATACTTATCGGTAACAAACGGTATTTAGTAAGAATATTCAAACGAAAAAAAACCGTTGGCTGTTTTCACACTGTTTAATATTTTAGCCAACTATTTCAAGTCTGTTTATATTGGCGTTTTACGAACTAAGGAAAGTTATGATTAAATCAATACTGATAATATTTACATTGTTTTTAGCTAGTCTTGCTACCGCTGAAGAGTTTACTGATGTGTCTGAGATCACAGAGCGCTTGGAAGATGACATACCAAAGATTTTAGATAAACACAAAGCTCCTGGTGTTGCACTTGCATTTGTCAATGGAAATAGAGTTCTAGAGTTTCGATCCTATGGTTTTGCCGACGTAGCAGCCAAAACTGAGATTACCCAAAGCACAATGTTTAACGTAGGGTCTATTTCTAAGCTGGTTACTGTTTGGGGAGTAATGCAACTTGTAGCTCAAGGCAAAGTCGATTTAGATGCGCCAATAAACCAATACCTCAAACGTTGGCAGATCCCTAAGTCTGAGTTTAACGCAAAAAAAGTAACATTGAGAAATATCTTATCTCACACTTCAGGCTTGTCACTTGGCCCATATACAGGCTGGGAGTCTCCAGAAAAGTTAACATCTATAGTTGACTCACTAAATGGCAATAACAATGGCGCCGGATCTGTTGAACTTATTCATGTGCCCGATACAAAATGGTCTTATTCTGGTGGTGGGTATTCAGTGGTGCAACTTTTAATTGAAGATGTGTCAGGCATGGCATTTGAAGACTATATGCAGCAATACGTGTTTAAGCCTCTAAATATGAAGGATTCTACTTTTAAAATTACTAAAAAAGTTATCAAAAAGTCGGCAACACCTTACGATAATTCCGGCAAAGTCACGGGCATGGTTTATTTTAATGAGAAAGCAGCTGCTGGTTTACAGACAACGCCAATAGACTTAGCCCGCTTTAATATGGCTGTGTTGCGCAACAACGATGGTGATTATAATGGTTTAGGGTTGCTACCAGAAAAATTAATTGATCTGATGATAAAGCCCGCGCCAAACACTAATGGGCGCTGGAGTATGAGCTATGTTGTTGACGCAAAGAATAGCAGTCTTGGCTTTGCTGGATTTAATCGTGGTTGGGTCTCGCTATCACGCTCTATCACTGACCTTAACTTTGGTTATGTGATTTTAAGTAATAGTAGTATTGGCGCAGTGAATAATGACATTGATAGTCTTATCCTTTCTATTGTTAAACAAAGCCATAACTAAAATGGATACAACAAAGTATTTCAGCGGGTAAAGCGCTCAATTCGACGATAAGTTTGTAGTGGCATAGTTAATTTTGCCGCCCATTCAAAAACTAGCATTCGTTTTTTACATACAGGGTTGTGAAAAAACATACAGAGCTTTTTACTAAGACCTTTTATTAAAAACACCGTCTAATGTTAAGCTAACTAAAATTTAGCAACCTAATATGGCTATGTCTTTTTATCTTCCATTACTTACCCCGTATTTTGAACGTATAGCTATTGGCGAAACCCTAACCTCGCTTTGGAGTGGCTGTGGTCAAATTGTGAAGTGTCAACTTGATGAGCAAGCCTGTGTGATTAAAGCGATTAAAGTACCCGATCATATTAATCACCCTAAAATTAAACAAAGCAGCTTTGCACTGACTAGGAAGCGTGACTCTTACCACGTTGAATATACGTTTTATCAGCAATTTAGTCATAAGCTGCCCAAGCAAGCGGCAGCTATTGAATGCATTAAAGCAATCAACAAAGGCGATGAGTTTGCCTTGGTGTTTACAGATTTTTCAAAGCTGGGGTACAGCCAAGCAACCACCGAGAATATAAAAGCCATATTAAAGTGGTTGGCACATTTTCATGCCTTTCATTTAAATGCAAAGTTTGATGGCTTATGGCAGCAAGGAAGTTATTGGCATTTAGATACACGCCCTGATGAATTTAATAACTTACCTGAAAAGTCCGATATTAAACAGGCTGCATCACTATTAAACAGCGCGTTAAAGCAGTGTGATTATAAAACGTTAATTCATGGTGATGCCAAGCTTGCTAACTTTGCCGCTAATAGCCAAGGGCATATTCTCGGTTACGATTTTCAATATGTGGGTGCGGGTGTTGGGGTGATTGATGTAATGTATTTTATGACCAGCTGTATGGATGATTCTGAGCTTCATAAACACGCACAGAGCTACCTTGATTATTATTTTAGCCAATTGAAGCAAGCTCTGAGTGACTATCAACCACACATTAATGCTGATGATGTTGTTACACAATGGGCTCATTTATGGCCAGTGGCATGGGCAGACTTTTATCGGTTTTTACTTGGGTGGAGCCCAGAACACAAAAAGGTTAACAGCTACATGCATGATCAGGTAAATAATTGGTTAGCGAGTAACAACTCATAAACACAAAAATCTTTATAGTTGTGGCTAAATTAAATATTTTGGTACGAACTATGAAATCAAGACTAAAATTAACAGTCAAACGGCCTGTTTTAATATAAAATACGTCAAATTTTTTATCACTAGGTTTATTACTATGGCTATTCACGTTATTTCTCATCCCCTTGTTCAACATAAGTTAGGTTTAATGCGCGCGCATGGAATTAGCACGAAAAGTTTTCGCGAGTTGTGTTCAGAAGTGGGCACATTATTAACTTACGAAGCCACTAAAAATCTAGAATTAGAAGATAACGAAATTACAGGCTGGGACGGTAATAAACTTAAAGTTGAGCACATTAAGGGTAAAAAAATTACCGTGGTGCCAATTTTACGTGCGGGCCTTGGTATGATGGACGGCGTAATGTCGTTACTCCCAGCGGCTAAAGTGAGTGTAGTGGGTTTAGAGCGTAATGAAGAAACTCTTGAGCCAGTTCCCTACTTTGAAAAACTAGTGGGTAATATTGATGAGCGTTTAAGCTTAGTGATTGACCCAATGCTGGCTACTGGTGGTTCTATGATCGCCACCATTGATATGCTTAAAAAAGCGGGCTGTAAAGAAATTAAAGTAATCGTACTGGTTGCTGCACCTGAGGGCGTTGAAAAAACATTAGCCGCTCACCCTGATATTGAGATTTTTACTGCCTCAGTTGATAGCCATTTAAATGAAAAAGGTTACATCATCCCAGGGCTTGGCGATGCAGGTGACAAAATTTTCGGTACGGTTTACTAAGGTTTAGCAGTGCAAAATAATTCTACATTTTCTATAAAAACCATTCTAACCGGTGCCCAAATGCTATTTGTTGCATTTGGTGCATTGGTACTAGTGCCTATTTTAACCGGCCTAGATCCTAGCGTAGCCTTGTTTACCGCTGGTTTAGGTACTTTGTTGTTTCAGTTTGTGACTAAAGGCCAAGTGCCTATTTTTTTAGCTTCGTCATTTGCGTTTATTGCACCCATTATTGCCTCAGTACAAATGTGGGGTATACCCGCCACTATGGGTGGTTTAATGGCGGCGGGCTTTACTTATATGCTATTAAGTTTATTGGTGAAGTTTAAAGGTACAAAAACCTTACATAAAATTTTGCCGCCAATTGTGGTAGGCCCAGTGATTATGGTAATTGGTCTAGCGCTTGCGCCTGCGGCGGTTAATATGGCCATGGGTAAAAGTGGCGATGGTGGCACACAAATTATTGCCTACGACAGCGCTATTATTATCTCTATGTTCTCATTGCTCGTTACTTTAGTGTTTGCCGTGTGGGGTAAAGGGGTATTTAAATTAATACCTATTTTAGCCGGTGTTGTTGCCGGTTACACGCTATCGTTATTTATGGGTATAGTGCAATTTGAAGCCGTAAGTAATGCACAGTGGTTAGCTGTGCCAAACTTTGTGTTACCAGAGTTTAAGTGGCAAGCCATATTATTTATGGTGCCGGTGGCAATTGCGCCTGCTATTGAACACATTGGCGACATGATGGCAATTAGCCAAGTTACAAAAAAAGACTATTTGAAAAAACCAGGACTACATCGCACCTTATTTGGTGATGGTTTAGCCACGTCTGCCGCATCCTTATTTGGCGGCCCACCGAACACCACTTACTCAGAGGTAACCGGTGCGGTAATGCTTACTAAAAACTTTAACCCTAAAGTAATGATGTGGACTGCCATTATCGCAATTTGCTTAGCATTTGTTGCTAAAATGGGCGCTAGTTTGCAAACCATTCCGGTGCCAGTAATGGGCGGAATAATGATTTTATTATTTGGCTCTATTGCGGTTATTGGTTTAAACACCTTAGTTAAATCGGGCGATGACTTAAGTGAACCGCGCAATTTAAGTATTGTGGCACTCATTTTAATTTGTGGTATTGGTGGTATGTACATAGGTAGTAGTGAGTTCAGCCTAGAAGGTGTGAGCTTATGTGCTATTTTAGGCATAGTATTAAACTTAGTATTACCCAAAGCACAGAGCAACCAGAGTTAAGTTTGCACTGTGGTTAAAAATATTGCACCAAAAAAGCGCATTTTAAATGCGCTTTTTTTTTAACCTACTAAAAAGTAACAATAAATAATATTGGTCTAGTAACTGCATTTCCTTAGTCATACCCTATAGTTGACTCAGGGATTGTTATATGGAGACCAAGAGTGTGGATATAAATGCTTTTTTAGTAAAACACCAACTGCCGTTGAAATATCAGTATATTAGCGAGCAGTATTTTTCTGCTATTGCGCAGGACATTCTAACCAGTAAAAAAACAGCCCCTATATTTGTCGCAATTAATGGCTGCCAAGGCTCAGGAAAAACCACACTTGGTGATTATTTAGTAACTTGGTTTAGCCAAAATACCCACCTAAACTGTGTT
Organism: Pseudoalteromonas sp. meg-B1; assembly: GCF_003173795.1. Lineage (GTDB taxonomy): Bacteria > Pseudomonadota > Gammaproteobacteria > Enterobacterales > Alteromonadaceae > Pseudoalteromonas > Pseudoalteromonas undina. The sequence goes on from NZ_QGQU01000002.1 coordinate 7,602, forward strand.
GCGCTTTCTATTGATGACTTTTATTTATCAACTCAAAAACGCCAACAGTTAGCGCAAGATGTGCATTGTTTATTCGCCACTAGAGGCGTTCCGGGTACACATGATGTTGCGCTGATGGATAACACCATTAGCCGTTTATTAAATACTGAAGTAAATGTACCGCTGCCGCGTTTTGATAAGCAACAAGATGAACCCGTAGCAAAAAATAAATGGTTAACTAATAGTCAGCCGATCGATGTTGTTATTTTAGAAGGGTGGTGTGTAGCCAGTGAACCACAGCAGCCTTTTACTTTAGTTGAGCCTATTAACGAGCTAGAAAAATCATACGATCAACAAGGGTTATGGCGTCGCTGTATTAACAGCTGTTTAGCCAATGAATATAAAACCGTTTTTGATAAAATCGATTACACAATTATGCTCAAAGCCCCGAGTTTTGATGATGTGTTTGCGTGGCGCCAAGAGCAAGAACACAAGTTAATTGCCAAACAAGGGCAGGGCGCAGGCACTATGACTGATGAGCAGTTATTGTGGTTTATTTCTCATTTTGAACGCATCACGCGTGAAAACCTCAACACCCTTAGTGCTAAAGCAAATGCACTTATAGAGCTCGATAGTAATCGAGATGTAACTGCGATGGTGCTTACAAGCGATAGTATTGTACAACCTATCATTTTTACCGATTTAGATGGCACATTACTCAATCACAGAGATTACAACACCGATGCGGTAGATACCTTATTACAAGAGCTGCAATACAGCGGTGTACCTGTGGTATTTAATACCAGCAAAACATTTAGTGAAGTAGTGGCACTGCAACAAGCGCTTAATATTACACAGCCTTTCATTGTTGAAAATGGCTCGGCTGTTTATATTCCTAAAAATTATTTTAATCTCAGGCCAATTGGCTGCAGCGAATACCAAGGCTACTGGTGTTACTCGTTTGCTGCACCCATTAGCAATTTATGGACTGATTTAAAACGCTTAAAAAAAGACTACGGCGACCAATATAGTTTGTTTAGTGAGCTGACCAGTGAGCAGGTAATGAAAATGACAGGATTAAACCAGCTACAAGCAACGCAAGCACAAACCCGTCAATACTCAGATCCGCTCTACTGGCATGGCGATGAGCAGCAACTAAATGAATTTATCAATGCGATATCAGTATATGGCTACGAGGTTAAAGTAGGCGGGCGCTTTGTTCACATTGGAAAAAATACCGATAAAAGCATGGCTCAGCAATGGTTAGTGCAGCAGTTTAATACGCAGTTTACTAAAGCGCTGAGCATTATTGCGCTAGGGGATAGTGAAAACGATAAGCAAATGCTAGAAGAGGCTGATATCGCCATCATCATTACCAATCCAGAGAGTAAAAAGCCAGTTAAATTAACCTATAACAAAGCGCGCTATTCTCAATTGCCGGCACCGCTAGGCTGGGTTGAAGAAATTACAGCACTACCTTGTATTAACAGTATTTTACCCAGTTCTGAGGAGTATAGTTTACATGGCTGATTTTTATCAAAATGGCATTATTACAACACTACATAACATTGCCAATAGACCCGTAGACGATTTAGAAAAAGAGTTACTTGGCTTTAGTAAACAGCGACCAATGGGGCTTATATTGCCTTCATTATTTAGTGAGTTAGAAGGCCCTGCTTTACAAAATATTGTTAAAGAGCTGCAACAAGTACCGTATTTATCGCAAATAACTATAGGCTTAGACAGAGCCGACGAAAGCCAGTATCGCTATGCATTGAACTTTTTTAAATCGCTTGATCAAAACCATAAAGTGTTGTGGAACGATGGCCCACGTTTGCAGGCGCTCGATAAAGAGCTTCAAGCCTTAGGTGTGGCGCCACGTGAGCTCGGTAAAGGCCGTAATGTGTGGTATTGCATGGGCTATAAACTCGCTACCGCGGAGGTTGAGTCAATAGCACTACATGATTGCGATATTTTAACTTATGACCGAGGCTTATTAGCGCGATTAATTTATCCCGTTGCACATCCTCGATTTAACTATGAATTTTGTAAAGGCTTTTACCCGCGTACTGCCAATGGAAAAATAAATGGTCGAGTATCGCGTTTACTGGTTACTCCGTTATTACGCTCGTTTAAAACCATATTAGGCAGCAGAGACTACCTTGAGTATATGGACTCGTTTCGTTACCCATTAGCCGGTGAATTTTCGTTTAGACGCGATGTATTAAACGATATTCGTATTCCTAGTGACTGGGGATTAGAAATTGGCGTATTAAGCGAGATGTACCGTAATTACTCCCATAACCGCCTATGCCAAGTTGATATTGCCGATAATTACGATCATAAACACCAAGAATTATCGCTGGATGACCAAACTGCTGGCCTTTCTAAAATGTCGATTGATATAACCAAAGCGTTATTTAGAAAGCTAGCGACTCAGGGGGTTACCTTTACCAGCGAAACCATTCGCTCATTAAAAGCGACTTATTACCGCATTGGTTTAGACTTTATTGAAACCTATCATAATGATGCGTTAATGAACGGCTTAACACTTGATATTCACCAAGAAGAAAAAGCGGTAGAAATGTTTGCACAAAATATTATGAATGCTGGCCAACACTTTTTAGAAAACCCAATGGAAGCGCCATTTGTGCCGAGTTGGAACCGTGTAGCTTCGGCGATGCCCGATGTACTAGACCGATTAAAAGAAGCCGTTGAGCTTGATAACGAACAATACAGTTAAATTGGTATACTTAAACGAGGCGCCTGTGGACATAGTTAGGGAACAGTTTTTTCAACGAGTCGAACAACATTTACATACTATTTATCAAGGGGTTGAGTTACCTATGCCGGTAGCTGAGTTGGCTGAAGAATTAATCACCTTGATATTGAGTAATAACCCACTTCGAGATCCTACGCCGCACACTAATCGCTGGGATGAACAAGATATTGTTTTAATTGCCTATGGCGATTCTATAATAAATCATGAAGACAGTGAGTTAGCAGTTGGAACTCCCCTAGAGGCGCCGTTAAAAACCTTGCATCGCTTTATAAAAGAGCAGTGCGATCACCAGCTTAATGCACTGCATATTTTACCTTTTTATCCATACAGCTCAGATGAAGGATTTGCGGTAATGAACTATGCGCAAGTTAATGAAGCGCTGGGCGACTGGCAAGATATTAACGCGATTGCAAAAGATGTAAAGTTAATGGCTGATTTAGTGATTAATCATTGTTCTAGCCGAAGCCTTTGGTTTGAAAACTTTTTAACCGATACTCACCCAGGGAAAGACTACTTTAAAACAGCCAGTTTAACTGATGATTTAAGCCAAGTAGTGCGCCCACGAACCTCGCCATTATTACATACGGTAGCCACAGCAAGCGGTGATAAGCATGTATGGTGTACATTTAGTCATGATCAGGTGGATTTTAATTTTGAAAACCCTGAGGTTTTAAAAGAGTTTGTTGGCATTATTCGCCACTATTTAGATAACGGTATTCACCTATTTCGCCTTGATGCTGTGGCCTTTTTATGGAAAAAACTCAACACCAGTTGTATAAACTTGCCACAAACCCATGAAGTGGTGCGTTTACTGCGAACGCTGATTGAGCATGCTGAGCCCAGTGTGGTGATTATTACCGAAACCAATATTCCTAATCAAGAAAACCTATCTTACTTTGGTAATGCCAACGAAGCCCATGCAATTTATAACTTTGCTTTGCCGCCGTTGTTATTGCACACTTTACTTAGTGGTGATAGTACCGCGCTTAAGCACTGGATGATGAGCATGCCGCCAGCGCAAAACGGTACCGCATATTTTAATTTTATAGCCTCTCATGATGGCATTGGTTTGAGGCCAATTGAAGGCTTATTACAACCGAGTGAAGTTGCTTCGTTAGTAAGTACGACCATGCAATTTGGGGGTCGTGTTTCAATGCGCACCAGTCACGATGGTACACATACCCCCTATGAGCTAAATATTGCCTTGTTTGATGCCTTACAAGGGACGCATAATGGCGCAGATAAATATGGGCTTGAGCGTTTTTTGTGTGCCCATGCCATTATGTTTGCTATGGAAGGAATACCGGGGTTATACATACATAGTTTACTTGGCACAACTAATGACTATGAGCGCTTTGAAAATTCGCAGCACAATCGCGCAATTAATCGTCATCGCTGGCAAGAATCAAAATTATTAGCGGCTATTGAAGAAAAATACAGCCACCATTACCAGGTGTTCAAGGGAATAAAACAGTTATTATCAGTGCGTAAAAGGCAAGCTGCATTCCATCCTAATGCTACACAATTTACTTTGCACTTAGGAGAGGGGTTATTTGGTTTTTGGCGACAAAGTATAGACCGCCAACAAAGTATTTTTTGTGTTTATAATATTAGCAGTCAGCCACAAAGCTTAACCTTAGCCGACTTAAACTTAATAAATACCCAGCAATGGGTTGAGCTAATTTCTAATACAACACTCGATGACGCGTTACAAACCATGCAGTTAGCACCCTATCAAACGCTTTGGCTATCTAATAAGGCATAAATAACGCAAACAATTACATTCAGAGTTTTAAATAAAGTAACCGCACTGTAAAGGGGCTTTACAGTGCTATTGTTTAAGCGCTAAAAGTAGATTTTCTATTGTGAATTTATGCCAGTCAGCGCGTGTTTTACTAAACTGTATAAAGTTTATTTCTGCTAGACCTGTTGTATTTATCGCCGTATATAAGGGGGTGTTTTCATCAGTAAGTGGGTCAAAAATATCAGCTGAACGATGAAGCAAAGGACTAAGTTTTGGTTGCGTATGGTTGTCGAACAGATTAACCAGAGCATAAGCACCTAACAAAACATGACCTCCTATAGATACATCAAGCTCTGAACCATTATTAGGTGGAACCTCCCAGTTAATACCGCCCACAATAACCTGAGATTGCATGTTTAGCTGTTTTAATGCCCTTTTTGCGCCAAAAGCAATGGCGTCATTTGCACACCAAATAATGTTAATTTCAGGGGCTTGATGCATATACGCCAAAGTTTTTGTAAACCCTTCTTGTTCAGACCAATTGGCAACCTCTTTAGCGATTAAAGTAACTTGCGGCGTTTGCGCTAAAAAATCCATTAACCCTTGAGTGCGCATAATAGAAGCAGGCGTTGCATAGTCGCCTAATAACGCCAATATATGTGCGCTAGTTGTTGTTTTATTGGTAAACTTTTTATAAAGCTGCTGCATCAATGATTTACCTGCAACGCGATTATTTGGGGTAATACTACCGACTATGTTAGTGCCATTTTTACGTAACATATCAAGTGACGTAGGCGAAGGGCGATTTAATAAAAAGTAAATAGGGACATGTTTACTGTCTATTTTAGAGAGGTACTTACTGGTAACATTCTTTTCGTTTACGAGGATCAGGTAATCGGGCTTATCATTTATAGCCTGCTGAATAAGCTCTTTCATTAAAATATGATTTCGGTTGGCGTATTTTATCGTTAATGTAACATCTAAATCAGTGGCTGCATTTTGCATGATTTTAGAAACATCAAACCAAAAGTTTCCGGTGCTGTTCTGTGCATTTTCCGTGTTAGAAAAACCAGGGTTAATAAATATGACTTCTAGGGCATAAGCACTATAACTACCCAACAGAAGGCAGGTAAACGTTAGCAGGCGGTATAATTTAAACAAGGACATACATTTCTCTGTAAACTTTTTAAAGCCCAATTTTATCCTTGTGGAAGTGCTCCGTATGACATCTAGGCGTTATGCTATATAATACCTCAGTAAGTTTAGTATGTATGCAACAATTATTTTTTAGGGTGTATTAATGAAAGCAGTTTTGTTGTTAATGGTATTAATATTTAGTCAAACAGTTGCCGCAAATGAAATGAGCGACTTAGAAAAGACCATGAAAAACATTGGGCTTGCTTATAAACAAAGTGTTGAAGCAACCCAGTTAGCAGAATTTAATGGCGCTATCGATGAATTTATTAAATTGATAGAGCAAAGTAAGCAAGCCAAGTTTTATAAAGAAGCTGAAAAGTCGGTGCAAGGGCTAGATAAGGTGCTTATTCAAGCCCAGTTAGCCAAAAAAGTAGCGAACGAGCAGGGGCTTGAGTCGGCAAAAAAACCACTTAAGGCGATTGATAATTTGCGCAAAAAATATCACGAATTACACGAGCCTCCAGGCTTTTTTGAATTATTGTTTGGAAAATAAGGATTAGTAATGGAAATTTCGGTTTCAATGTTAGATGGTCAAAAGTTAAGTGCTAAGTTTGGTGAGCATGAAGTTATAAGCGATCAAAGCATAAACGCTGGTGGTGATGCAGAACATCCAGAACCGTTTGACTATTTTTTAGTAAGCATGGTGTTGTGTGCTGGTTTTTATGCGCGTAAATTTTGTCAGCAAAGAGAGATCTCGACCGAGGGGATGACACTGACACAAAATAACGAAAATGTAGATGAAAACGGTAAGAAGCTTTTTTCAATCGAAATTGGCTTGCCAGAAGGTTTCCCAGCTAAATATAAAAAAGCGCTGATTGCTGCGGTGAATACATGTACCGTGAAAAAGGTTATTCAAGCAGTGCCTGAGTTTTCTGTTGTAGTTAAATAAACAGACCCTAATAATAATGCCGAGTATAAACTCGGCATTATTTTATCTTGCTACTTTTTCTTCATACCCTGCACAGCTTTAAATCTAGGGTTATCTTTACATATCACGAATACTCGCCCTTTGCGCTTTACAATTTGACAACCTGGTCGTTGTTTTGCACTTTTTAATGAACTTAAAACTTTCATTTGCTTTCCTTTTTAGCTGTAGAGAGGTTTTTAAACCGACGATTAAATTGCGCAACGCGTCCATCAGTAGCGAGCGTTTTTTGTTTGCCTGTATAAAATGGATGTGAGTCACTTGAGACATCAATAGGAACATAAGGGTATGTTTTACCCTTAATTTCTATGGTGCGATTGGTTTTAATGGTTGAACCAATAATAAAGTAAGAATCAGCTGCAGTATCATGAAAAGCAACCACATGGTAATCAGGGTGAATATTGGGCTTCATAAAACGCCTAGAGTGTTATGTGATAGTATATCATTTAATTTAACGTATTTATTTTCCCTTTGCAAATCATTTTAAATAGCCTTAAACGCAGTGTAATTGCTGTGTATTTGCACAAAATAGTCAAAAAATAAGCACTTAGATCAAAAGTACTGGCTATTAGTATTTAGGCTGCTATAACTAGACTCAGCGAACAAAATAATAAGAATTTAATAACGTTAATAGAGGTAGTTTTATGAGTGACGCTCAGGCACAACAAGACCAAATCGACCAAGGAGTCATGGATACTCTCAGAGAGCGTGACCACAGTATATTGGCTAAACAAGTTGATTCGTTAGGGTGTTCTCATAACGACATCATTGAATTACTTGCTCATTATTTAGCATTAAGCGAACAAGAAGATGATGAATTATTTGACGATTGGTTTGACGCGCTTTCAAAAGAACAACACACCGTATTAAAAGTATTTGAAGTTTATCGTGGGCAGTACGAGCACCAGAACTAATCCGTTTTGTTGTAATAGCCATTTTATTTAAGATGATGCCGGCTGCTAAAGATGTAATTTAATGTTAACAAATGTGTGTGTTTTTATCCCTAAGCAAAATAAATAATCACACTTTTTAATACAATAGTATGTACTTTTTCTCTTGATGATTTTTCATCTAACTAATTGATGTATAAAGCTTTGCAATGAGTTAAACTTATTTATATAAACAGTAGTCCTCACTATGTTTAATAAATGTACTACTTTTATTGGGTGAACAAAGAAGAGGATCATTCTAATGCCGCACTTAAATGAAATACGCAAAAGAAACAACGTCAAAATAATTGGCAAGGGTGATAAAACCTTGGTTTTGGCTCATGGATTTGGTTGTGACCAAAATATGTGGCGGTTTGTTACTCCAGTGCTTGAGCAACATTTTACTTTAGTGCTGTTTGATTATGTAGGCTCTGGTAAGTCTGATATTTCTCAATACAACAAAAAGCGTTATTCAACCCTTGATGGCTATGCCAAAGATGTACTTGAGATATGTGACGCACTTGATCTTAGCGATGTGACTTTTATAGGTCACTCTGTTAGCGCAACAATTGGGGCACTTGCCGCCATTGAGCAGCCAGAGTTATTTGCTCAGCTTGTTATGATTTGTCCTTCACCGTGCTTTTTAAATTTACCCCCTGATTATTTTGGCGGGTTTGAAAAACAAGACTTGCACGAACTACTTAACCTGATGGATAAAAATTACATTGGCTGGGCCAATTACTTAGCACCTTTAGTTATGGGTAGTTCTCACCCTGATGAATTTATAGCCGAGTTATCGGGGAGCTTTTGTTCAACCGATCCACTGATTGCAAAAACCTTTGCAGAAGCCACTTTTTTATCTGATTATCGCGCTACGCTTAAACATATAAAACAGCCATCATTAGTTTTACAAAGTGAGCATGATGCTTTAGCGGCGTCATCTGTAGGCGAATTTGTCGCAAATGAAATTCCAAGTTCGACGCTCCAAGTTATAAGCGCACATGGTCATTGTATTCATATGACTCACCCAGAAACAGTCGGCCGTTCGATTATTGACTTTGTGAGTTAGCCTTAATGCCACTGCATCAATTAGATGATAATAGAGTTACAGATTACTCTGCTGATTACTTTTTAAGTGGCGCATTGGTGACCAATGCGGATAACGTAATTGTTTATGTAAATACTTATTTTAAAAAGGAACTACACTGGCATTGCAATGAACTTATTGGCAAGTATATTGACAAAATCCTAACTAAATCTTCAAAAATATTTTTACAAAGTTATGTGCTTCCTACCTTAATACACGAAAAAAAATGCCAAGAAATGCAGTTAATTATGCTCAGTGCTCAGGGGGAGCGAGTGGCGGTTACCGTTAATGCTCAGCTTGACGAAAAGGGGTTTATATACTGGAGCTTTTTTAATGCTACGCAGCGAGATAAACTCTACGATGAGTTGATAAAAACACGGGAAAAGCTAGAAGCACAAACTGAGCGCTTGCAATCTTTAGCGTCTACCGATGAGCTAACATCGCTATTAAACAGGCGTGAAATGGATTACCGCAGTGTTTTATTACTCGAACAAGCAAAAAGAACATACCGCTCAGTTGCACTATTAGTGATTGATATTGATGATTTTAAACAGATCAACGATACCTATGGTCATTTAGAGGGCGACAGGGTGCTAAAAGAACTAGGCCAATGTCTTAAAAAAATAAGCAGACAAACTGATTTAGTTGCACGCTATGGTGGGGAAGAGTTTTTAATTATGCTGCCCGACACCCATAGAGCAGATACCTTAATATTTTGCCAAAGACTACACCAATTAATTGCTGAAATTAAAGTGGGCAGTGAAGGGCTAACAGTCAGTGTAGGTGCATGTATGAGTGATAGTAACAGCACGTTTACTGAGCTGTTTAAGCATGCTGATAACGCTGTTTATCAGGCTAAGGCAAACGGCAAAAACACCACTTACATGCATTCTTAATTCATTGTTGCTAATCGAGTGATTAAGCAACAATGTTGTTTGGCTCTTTTTACAGGCAGTGCTTGCTTAACCCTTAATTATGGCAACGAGCAGTTATTTTTAGCCAATGGAGATGCTAGCGAGACTTCAGGTTGCCAAATTCGCTGCCAAATATTACCGGCATTACTAAAGCTAGGGCGCTGAGAGAGTCGCTCAAAACTACCCACTTTAATACCCGAGTCAGCTTGCTCACCTACCACAAAGTTAAATACGTATTGGCATTCCATACCCATTCTTAAATCTGACAAAATCACGTTATCGGTTTGCTGGCGAATAGAATAAAACCCTTTTGTAAACCATTGTAGCCTTTGTATGCCCCATTGGTTGTCAATAGGCTTAATTAAAGACGGTGTTGTATTGTAGGCATTTAAGGTTACATCACTGGGCGAGTCAAACACGGAGGCATAACCCTCGTAGTAGTGACCGTCAGACATCACTACTACACGCCAAAGTAAAGTAGTGAGCGGGGCAGGCGTACTAATATAGCCGGTTGCGTCAATATCGCGATTGTTCAGTGCTGTTTTTACCTTGTCGTCAATATTGAGTTTAAACACAAAGGCAAGGCATAAATACGCTGTGCTTAGGCTAAGTGTAATTGCATTGATTTTATAGGCTTTACTTGTGCTTATTTTAGGTAATAAAGTAAAAGCTAAACCAATTAATAACGGTAAGGTGTAAAGGGGGTCAATAATAAACATGCTGGATACCGCAAAAGGGTATTCACTTAAGGGCCACATTAGCTGAGTACCATAAACGGTGAGTGAATCTAATAAAGCATGTGTTGATAAGCACAAAAAAACTAACCAAAACCAACGAGCTTTATAAGCCTGCATGCCTGTGTGTATTTTTAATATTAGCCACACAATCAGCGGGCTTATTAATAAATGCACAAATAAAGAATGGCTAAAACCGCGATGATAGGTAAATGCCTCTACACTGCCGCCATAGGGTAAAAATACATCTAGATCGGGTAAAGTGCCTAAAATAGCGCCCCACGCAACGGCTTTTCTACCTACTTTATTGCCTAGTACCGCGTAGCCTACGGCACTGCCTAATGCGACTTGTGTTAAAGAATCCATACTACCTCATCCAAATAATGCAACTGCAGTGTTTATACTCAGCTTAATCTTAAAACCGTCAATAATGTAAATTATTTCATTAAGTTGCTCTTTAAACTCAATTTAAAAGTGATTTATAAACTTAGTCGCGGTTGTATAAAATCTAAAAATGCAACGATACGGGAAGAAACCGCCCCATTTTTGTAATAAACGCCATAAATAGATTCTCGATTATTTGGGCTACTCACGCTGTGGGGTAAAACTTCTATTAATCGTTTTTTGGCTAAATCTTCTGCAATCATAAATTGTGAGAGAAGTGCTATGCCTTGATCAGCAATACATAAATGCCTAATGGTTTCGCCGCTGCTAGCCCTTAAATCAAAGTGCAGTGATTGCTCATGCTTCAAGGGCCATTGATTAAGAGTATTGGGCTCACTGAAGCCAATTAGGTTATGGTTTTTAAGATCTGAAACTTGCTGTAACGGTGGCGCATTTTTTAAATAATCAGCGCTTGCGACCAATTTTAATTTACTTTGGCCTAATTTTCGCGCGTGCAGGTTTGAATCTTTTAAGTCTCCAATGCGAATAGCTAAATCTGTTTTGCGCTCAAGTAAATCAATAATATTGTCGTGTGAGGTAATATCGAGCGTGATTTGCGGGTATTGCTTTTTAAATTCATTAACTAGTGGCGCTAGTTGATGTAAAACAAAAGGGCTTGCTGCATCTATACGCAAGTGCCCGCTAGGTGCTTGCTTAAGTAGCTTTATTGTTTCTTCCCCTAAGAGCAGCGTGTTTAAAGCCTTTCGCGCATATTCTATATATATATGCCCTTCCTCGGTCAGTTCTAAGCGCCGAGTTGTTCTGTTTAGTAATGTGCAGTTTAGCCTGCTTTCGAGGCGAGATAGCGCTCTTGAAACCTTAGCTACATTTAAATCGAGTAAACTAGCCGCACCGGAAAAACTGCCACAATCAACAATGGTAATAAACATTTCTAGATCTTCAGTTTTAGCTTGAACAGGCATAAATTCACTCATTTATATTTGCAAAATAAACAAAAGTATTTTGCCATTTATGCTATTTATTGCAAAGGAGCTTTTACTCACACTATGCATCTATTTTAAAAATGAGGATGTATTTATGCCATTGGCTTTATGGGCGCTTACCTTAAGCGCATTTGCAATTGGAACAACCGAGTTTGTTATAGTGGGTTTAGTGCCAACTATTGCAAACGATTTAGGCGTGAGCTTACCATCAGCAGGCTTACTAGTGAGCTTATATGCAGTTGGTGTAGCTATTGGCGCACCGGTACTCACTGCATTAACGGGTCGCTGGAACCGAAAAGTGGTACTTATAAGTCTTATGGGCTTATTTGTTATGGGTAATTTATTAGCTTGGCAAGCGCCGAGTTACGAAACACTAATACTGGCGCGCATACTAACAGGATTAGCTCATGGTGTATTTTTCTCTATTGGCTCAATGATAGCAACAAGCTTGGTAAGTAAAGACAAAGAGGCGAGCGCTATTGCAATTATGTTTACTGGCCTTACGGTAGCGCTTGTAACGGGTGTGCCATTAGGAACATGGATTGGCCAGCACTTTGGCTGGCGTGCAACGTTTTTAGTGGTTTCGGCATTAGGTTTAATTGCGCTAATTGGCAGTGCTATTTTAGTACCAAAAAACTTAAAGCAGTCTATTCCGGAGACGTTTAAAGAGCAGCTACAGGTTATTGTTAAGCCGCGCTTATTGCTCGTTTATTTAATGACTATATTAGGCTACGGCGGTACGTTCACCGCATTTACTTATTTAGCGCCTATATTAGAGCAGCAAACTGGCTTTGCACCATCCGCTATTGGTTTAATAATGCTGGTTTATGGTGTGTCGGTGGCTGTTGGTAATATATGGGGCGGAAAATTAGCCGACAAGCGAGGCCCAATTAGCGCACTGAGTATTATATTTAGCGCGTTAACAATTATTTTATTGGCTTTCGCCTTTACTATGGAATCAAAAGTAGCCGCAGTGCTTACTATTTTAATATGGGGGGCATTTGCATTTGGTAATGTACCAGGATTGCAGCTTTATGTAGTAAAACTGGCAAAAAAGCACACTCCTAATGCGGTAGATGTAGCATCGGGCTTAAACATCGCGGCGTTTAATATTGGAATAGCCTTAGGCTCTGTTACAGGGGGGCTTGTAGTCGAGCATATGGAACTAAAAGATACCGCATGGATTGGGGCCGTTGTTTCATTACTGGCTTTAATAGTCACTCGATACAGTGGCAGGCTAGATAAACATAATGTTCAGGCTAAATAAAGCCGAACTTATATAGGTTAGTCTTGAAATAAAAATTAATGACCTCAGTATTCACATGAGGTCAAAATTTTAAATCAAAAAAAGTAATAGGTGTATTTAGTAAACGCGTCGTTTGAATTTTAAACCTATTATTAAACAAGGATAAAGCTATGACACAACGTGTAATTGAAATGCCAGATTTAGGTATGGGTACTTTTCGTTTAGAAGGTAAAACAGCTTATGAATCTGTAAAAATGGCGTTAGAAGTTGGATTTCGCCACATTGATACCGCGCAAATATATGGCAATGAAGAGCAAGTTGGCCAAGCAATTAAAGACAGCAATATTCCTCGTGAAGAATTATTTATAACCACCAAAGTATGGAATAACAAGCTCAACAAAGCTGACTTTGTTGACAGTGTTAAAACATCTTTAGAGAAGCTACAGCTTGATTATGTCGACTTATTGTTAATTCATTGGCCAGCGCCCGCAAATAATGAACCCATGAGTGAATATTTAACCGAGCTGCTGTTAACAAAAAAGCTGGGGTTAACTAAACATATTGGTGTATCTAACTTCACCATTGCCAACTTAAATGAGGCAATGCAAACCTTAGATCCTCGCGAAATATTCACTAATCAAATTGAGGTACATCCATATTTAACCAACACTAAACTGCGCGCTTTTTGCGATCAACATAAAATTCATGTTACCGCCTATATGCCATTTGTTGTGGGTAAGGTTTTAACAGATCAAACCATTATTGATATTGCTAACAAGCATGATGCAACGCCAGCGCAAGTGGTTATTGCATGGGAAAATGCCAATGGCATGACCACTATTCCATCATCGACTAAGCGTAAAAACCTAGAAGATAACTTTAACGACAAAGTTAAACTTGATGATGAAGACATAGCACGTATAGATGGCCTTGACTGCAACGACCGCCAAGCATCGCCAGACTTTGCACCGCAGTGGGATCAATAACCAAAGAGCTAAAGCTAAAACAGGTGCAGTAAAGCTGCACCTTTATTTTTTAAACAAGGAACACCCATGTTAACGGTAATTGCCACACTATCGAGTGAAAATAGCGATGCAGAGCGCCTTTTAACCGAGCTCGAAAACTTACAACAGTATTCGCGGCAAGAAGTAGGCTGCCTGCGTTACGAGCTATCAGTTAAAAACGATGCTGAGCAAACCATCTATTTAGTGAGTGAGCAATGGGCGTCTAATGAGCATTTTGAAGCCCATAAAAACGCACCACACTTTAAAGCCTTTGGTGATGCAGTCGGTACATTTATTACCTCTACTAATATTGATGTGTATAAAACCATTGGTTAGCAGCACAAAGCTAATAGCCAAGTAGGAGTTGTAACCTTTATTTAATCGATAAATCGTATTTTAAAATAAGGGCATCAATATAGCGGCTTCGTAATGTGAGTTGCTTTTCGTGATCGGCGCCATGGCTTAGCGCTTTATTTAAAAGCTTCATGGCAGGGTGAATGCGGGTGCGCTCATCCTTATCTAAACTGGCTTTGCTGCGCAGCTCGGTTATATCGTCTACTAATAATCTGCCAATATCCACAGCCACAATTTCATCAATTAAGCCATTTTGTGTAAGCACCCCATATTTGCTGCATAGAAATTGTTGCCACACTTGCTGTAAATGCTCTTCTATTTCACAGCCAAACAGCTCTTCGTTAAATATAAAGCCTTGTTGTGTAAGCTTAGCCAAGCATTGGGTATAGTGCTGAGCAAATAAATTAAACGCCTGATTAGATGACTCAATTTTTTGCTTTATAACTCCTTGTCCCCAGTTTACGCAGCCTCGGGGATAATAATCGTCGTATTCTTCACACTCATATAAGCCTGAATAAGAGCTGCAACTCATCTGGTTTTTAATGCAATAACTTGGCTTAGGAAAAATGCTTTGAGCTTGCCAATCTTCAAAGGTTTCAGTGTCTATGTTGAGTGCTTGGCATAACTCATCAGTGTGATAAAAGTGAGTGCTTAAATAGTCAGATAAACGCATAGTGGCTCGCTTAATAGTAAAAAATAAAATACTGTTTATTTATACAGTTATTTATTTTGTATCATCAAACTCAATAACACAAGCCATTTTATAATTAAATACTGGCTATCACTGCAAATAGCGCGGTAAATATGGTACAAATAGGCCAAGTATTAATAACAATGATTTTTTTATGCGCACCCTAGAACAAATTAAACAAGCAAGCCTTATTACTGCAATTAAAACACCTTACTTAGCCAATGGTGAGATCGATCTTGCAAAGTATGATGAACTCGTTGAAATACAAATTGCAGCGGGTGTTGACGGCATAGTTGTTGGTGGCACCACCGGTGAAGGCCAGTTAATGAACTGGGAAGAGCACTTAATGCTAATTGCGCACAGTGCCAATAAATTTGGTGATAAATTACTGATTGTAGGCAACACCGGTAGTAATAATACGCGCGAAGCAATTAAAGCAACAAAATATGGTTTTGCCAGCGGCATGCATGCCTCATTACAAATTAACCCTTACTACGGGCGCACATCAATTGCCGGTGTTAAAGAACACTTTAAACGTGTACTTGATATTGGTCCGGCGTTTATTTACAACGTAGCAGGGCGCACAGGCCAAGACCTCACTCCAGATATTATTGAACCACTGGCCCAGCATGAGCACTTTATTGGTGTTAAAGAATGTGGTGGCAATGAGCGTATAGCGCACTATGAACAACAAGGTATTGCATGTTGGTCTGGTAATGATGACGAAGCACACGATGCACGCCATATCTATAAAGCACATGGTGTTATTTCAGTTACGTCTAACCTGATCCCGGGTTTGTTCCGTCAATTAATGGATAGTAAAAATGATGCGCTTAATAACTCATTACAACCATTAATGAACTGGCTGTTTTGCGAGCCCAACCCAATTGCCATTAACACCGCGATGATCATGACAGGTGCGGTTAACCCTGTGTTTAGAATGCCTTACGTGCCGCTTAACGATGAGCAACAGCAACAAGGTGAAACGCTAATTAATCAGCTCAAAGTTGATGATATAGTTGGCACGGAAGCAAAATGTATTAAACAAGGAGATATTGTTTCTATTTCATAAGTTATATGAGCCAGCACTGAATATCTGTTAAGTGCTGGCATTTATTTAATGATTATTTTACTTTTATGACTAATATCGGTAAAATTCCCTGCCTTTTACTTACTAAATAACGTTTATTTGTGAAATTTGTTGTTGAAGAACTCGCTACATGGATTAAGCCTGAACAGCGACAAGCCCTCTTTGAAAATTGGTATGACTCATCACCAATAACATTAAGCTGGGTAACTGCAATGCAGCGCAGAAGGATGACGCCATTTGTGAAAATGGTTTTACATAGTGCGTACCAGGTTACAAATGAAAAACCGTATGAAAATATGCCTGTTGTTTTTTCGTCACGACATGGCGATTTTCATAAAACAGCTAACTTACTAGGTGACCTCGCTGAGCAACTGCCCTTATCACCGACAGGCTTTGGCTTAAGTGTGCATAATGCAGCTATTGGGATGTACAGTATTATTAGTGGTAACACCCAACCTATGGTTGCTATAGCAGCGGGTAAGGATAGCTTTGCTTGCGCTTTAATAGAAGCATACATAAAGTTAGTAGAGTTTAAGCAAACACATATATTAGTTGTTCATACTGATGAATCACTTCCTGATCCCTACACGACATTTGCTGATGAGAAACAAATAACTCATTCTATTGCGTTAGTTATGCGATTAGCTACAGAAAATGAAGCTCATTTTAGTCTAACCAAACAGGCGGCTAATAATTGTGGGCATTCAACTACTCCTTTAAGTTTAGAGTGCGCAAAAGCAATGTTTAACAAACAAAGCGCCAGTGCTAATGGTTGGTTGCTAAGCCACTATGTTTAACACAACAATAAGAGTAATAGGCCTTATTTGGCGTATTATAGCCACTGGCCTTTGTTTTAGTTTATTTGGTTTAGGTGGTCTATTTTTAGCGTTACTTATATTCCCTGTTCAACGTTTTTTTCAACGCTGTCCTGTAAAACAAAAAGAAAATGCGCGTACGGTAGTGCATTATAGTTTTAAATTTTTTGTCGGTTTAATGCATCACAGTGGCGCTATCCGTTTTCATATAAAAGATAAAGCCCATTTAGCTAATTTGAAAGGCGAGCTTGTTTTGGCTAATCACCCATCACTTATTGATGTTGTGGTACTTATATCGGTCATTAAAAATGTTGATTGCGTTGTAAAAGCACACCTTTTTACAAACCCTTTTATGCGTGGTGTGATAAAAAGTACAGGTTATATAAGCAATGAAGACCCGCAAGAACTATTAAAGGAATGCGAACAAACACTAAAAAGAGGGAATAACTTAATTGTTTTTCCTGAGGGAACACGTTCAGTACCTCATAATACGCTTAAATTTAAAAGGGGGGCTGCAAATATAGCCCTTAGATGTCATGCTCCTATAACAACCGTATTGATTAAAATGAAACCTAACACGTTAACTAAAGGGACACCTTGGTACAGAGTAGCCCCATACCAAGCGCATTTTTCTATGCAACTAGCACCACATTCTTTCAAAAGCGATATTATTTATACAAGCGACGTACCTGCAATACAGTCTCGCTTGCTTACGAAAGGCTTACAACAATACTTTACAAAAGAGCTTAGCTATATATGAGTGAATTAAAACAACAAATTAAACAATTGATTATTTCGAGCCTAGATCTTGAAGATATGACCACTGCCGATATAAAAGACGACGAGCCATTATTTGTAGACGGTTTAGGGCTAGATAGCATAGATGCGCTAGAACTCGGGCTTGCTATCAAAAAAGAATTTGACGTAAAAATTGATGCAAATTCAGAACAAACTAAAGCGCATTTTGCGAGTGTTAACTCTTTAGCGCAATTTATAGAACAATCACGTACTTAATTAACACACACTAGGAATAATAATGAAAACCGCTGCTGAAATTTATGATGTATTACACGGCATTTTAGAAAATGAATTTGAAATAGATGCTGAAGATATCTCTTTAGAAGCTAACCTGTACGAAGATTTAGACTTAGACAGTATCGACGCTGTAGATTTAGTTGTTAAGTTACGTGAAATTACAGGTAAGAAAATTGAGCCTGACGCATTTAAACAAGTTCGCACTGTGCAAGATGTTGTATCTGAAATAGAAAAGCTCGTTAAATAAGCATGTTTAAGGCATTTTTAACAGCGTTAATAATGATTTTTTTAACGTGTTACCCTTTCATTGTTTATATAGGGCTGACACGTTTCAACAGTTATTTACTCACTGTGATTTTATTAACACTGTTAATAATAAGGCTTTGGTTAAGCAAGCCTTTATTAGCTAAAATGCCATGGATAAAGCCAGCCTCATTACTTGGAATTTTAGCTATTGGCTTATCAAAAACTATCGGCAGTGATTTTGGTATTCGGCTTTATCCGGTTATTGTAAATACTGTTATGTTTTTTGTTTTTGCTTACTCGCTTTATAAGGGTCCAAGCATCATAGAAACGTTTGCGCGTATCACTGAGCCAAAGCTTGATAAGAGAGCTATTTCGTACACTAAAAATGTAACTAAAATATGGTGCGTTTTTTTTGTTTTTAACGCCAGTATAGCGTTATACACGAGTGTGTTTACAAGTCTTGATGTGTGGGCATTTTATAACGGTTTTATTGCATACATTATTATGGGTGTTTTATTTGCAGTAGAGTGGTTAGTAAGGAAAAAAGTAAAAAGGAATGCAGGTGTTTAATACTTTAGATAACGCAAGCATAAATATTCGATTTAATCATAGCGGCTCAGCGTTATCTGAGCGTCAATTTGTTAATGATATTAATCAAGTTTTGGCTAAAATTCCGCAATCGCCTACTAAAGCATCGGCAGTGCTTTTCAACAGTAGTAGCTATGATTTTGCTGTAAACCTTTTTGCATTGGCGCATAAAGGCTGGACTATAATTTTACCGTCTAATGGTCAAAGCGAAACACTCAATGCGCTTTTAGAGCAAACCCCTTACTATTTGGGCGATAGTGATTTGGTCGAGCATACGACTACGCCATTTGAAAACATTGGTAATTTAACAACTACACCTAACTACACACCGTTCAATAAAATTGCTTGGCCGAGTGAAGGTAACCTTGTTTTTTATACTTCTGGCTCTTCAGGTCAAGCTAAGCCTATTTTTAAATCGTGGCGAGTGCTTAATAAAGAGATAAAAACGCTCAACAGTACGTTTGCTTTAAAACGTAACCCTGTATTTATTGCCAGTGTTTCGCATCAGCATATTTACGGTTTGTTATTTAGAGTGTTATGGCCGCTTAGCAATAACTACATAATTGATACAGACTTGCTTAACTACCCCGAGCATATTGCTACTAAACTTAAAACAAATACACAGGCCGTGTTTATATCCAGTCCGGCACAGCTAAAGCGGCTGCATCAAGATAACGTTTTAATAGAAGAAAAGTCACATTTACAGTGGGTTTTCTCATCCGGTGGGCCGCTTCAAAATGAAGACGCTGTCACTTTAAATAAACAGCTAAATAAACCCATTACTCAAGTATTTGGCAGCACCGAAACTGGCGGAATTGCATATCGTCAGGTTGTGTCTTTAGAGAACGTTAGTCATTGGCAGCCATTTTTAGGGATCACATTACACAGTACCTCTGAACAACGATTAGTGTTGAATTCGCCTTTAGTTGAGCAAACAAACTATTTATTAGATGACCGAGGTACATTATTTCAAAATGGCCAATTTGAATTACTAGGTCGTTTTGACCGTATTATAAAGCTTGAAGAAAAACGCTTAAGCCTTGACGAACTAGAGCTACATTTATGCAAAAGTGAGTGGGTGCAGGAAGCTAAAGTAATAACGCTAAATGGGAAACGTTTAGTATTAGGCGCTGTTATAGTGCTTACACAGAAAGGGCAAGCATATTTAAACGCCAATGGAAAGTTAGCGACTAATACGCTTTTAAAAACACATACATTGAATCGTTTTGAAGGGATCTGTACGCCTAAAAAATGGCGTTTTCTAAATCAATTACCCTACAACACGCAAGCTAAAATAAATTTAAAAGTATTGGAGTCTCTTTTTGTCAAAGCTGATTAACACAAAGCCTGAACTTGTTAACTGTGTATCGTCAACACAGGGTCATTGCCTAACGCTTTTTATACCGCCAAGTTTAGATTATTTTAAAGGTCACTTTAGTCAAGGCCCTATTTTAGCAGGTGTAGTGCAGCTCGATTGGGCCGTAGATGCCGTGCGAAAATACTTTAATGTTAAACGTGAAGTAAAAGATATTGAAGTGCTTAAGTTTCAGGTTGTTATTACCCCTGGTCTAACAATTAAATTAACTGTAGAAGAAAAACCGAGCGGTAAGTATGGCTTTTCGTATCAATCAGATAAAGGCCAACACGCCTCTGGGCGCATAGTGTTTAAAAGTGATACAGATGAATAATTTTTGTATTGTTATACCTAATTTTAATCATGTAAGTGTTATTGATGAAGTACTTGCAGCGTTAACTGAGTATACGCTGCCGATAATAATGGTTGATGATGCCAGTAGTGTGCAGGCTAAATCTCTTTTTGCTACTCTTGAGAAAAAATATGCCCACCTCACTCTTATATCGCATGAGCAAAACGAAGGCAAAGGCGGTGCGGTACAAACAGGATTGCGCTGCGCGTATGAGCAAGGTTATAGCCATGCGATACAAGTAGATGCAGATGGTCAGCATAATTTATCAGATATCAAAAAGTTGATTGAACTTTCAAATACACACCCACAGGCATTAGTTAGTTGTTGCCCAGTGTATGATGAATCGGTTCCTAAACATCGTTACTTAGCACGTTATTTAACCCATGTGTGGGTATGGATAGAAACGCTCAGCTTTAAAATTGTTGACTCAATGTGTGGTTTTAGAGTGTACCCCTTAAATGTGACTAATAAGCTTATAAGTGAGGTTAAGCTCGGTAAGCGTATGGACTTTGATCCAGAAATACTAGTTAGGTTATATTGGCGCAACGTGCCATTTGTTTTTTTACCAAGCCAGGTTGTTTACCCAGAAAATGGCTTGTCACACTTTCAGCCACTTCAAGATAATGTGCGCATTTCGTGGTTACATACGCGTTTATTTTTTGGCATGCTGCTTCGTTCACCTGTTTTACTATGGCATAAATATAAGAGACGTTATGGCCGTTAAACATTGGTCTAAAATGCAAGAGCGAGGTAACTTTTTAGGTATACAAATATTACTATTTGCCCATAAAGTACTTGGTCGTAAAGGGCTGTGGGTTATTTTGTTCCCGGTTGTTTGCTATTTGTTTATTACCGGCAAAGTTGCACGCGCGGCTTCTAAGCAGTTTTTAGCTCAAGTTAATAATTACAATAATGTTGAGCGTAAAGTAACTTTTAAACAACAGCTTATGCATTTTTGTAGTTTTGCCGATAGCGCCCTTGATAAAATTGATGGTTGGCTCGGTCGAATTTCAAAAAAGGATATCCAATATACTAATGAACAGCTGTTTATTGATTTAAATGAGCAACAGCAAGGGGCCATTTTTATTGGCTCTCACTTGGGTAACCTTGAGGTATGTAGAGCACTGAGCCAGCATCGCAGCAGTAAAAAAATTAATGTGCTTGTATTTACTCATCACGCTGTTGAATTTAATAAAATGCTTAAAAAAATTAATCCCGCGGTGTCGGTTAACTTAATTCAAGTGAGCGATATGGGCCCTGATCTAGCTATTTTATTAAAAGATAAAGTAGAGCAGGGTGAAATAGTCGTTATTGTTGGTGATAGAACAAGCACTACAACGGGTGAGCGATCAACACGTGTTGAGTTTTTAGGTAAGCCTGCATCTTTTTCTCAAGGGCCTTTTATATTAGCTGCATTATTAGATTGCCCCGTTTATTTTTTATTTTGCTTAAAAGATAAAAAAACAAAAAAGTATCATGTGATTTTTGAACATTATAGCCAAACATTAAAAATACCCCGCTCACAAAGGCAAGGTCTATTAACCACTGTAATTACAGATTTTTCTGCACGTTTAGGCTTTTATGCCGTGCGGTATCCTTATCAGTGGTTTAATTTTTATGATTTTTGGCAAAACGATCAGCAAGTAGAACGCAGCAATGCAAAGGAGAAGTAGAGTGTCAGCTCAGGAAGTACAGCTTTTTGGAAACCAACAACTTTCTATTGAAGATATTGTTAATATTGCACATCAAAATACTCAGGTGCAATTAAGTGGCTGCGAGCAATTTAGTGCAAAAATAGATAGCGCGCTTAGTTTTTTAGACTCTCTACTCAAAGAAGATGGTGTGATTTATGGGGTAACTACAGGTTATGGTGACTCAGTCACGGTTCCTGTGCCACTTAACTTAGTTGATGAGCTGCCATTACATTTAACGCGCTTTCATGGTTGTGGACTAGGCGATGTGTTTAATAAAGTACAAGGGCGTGCAATTTTAGCTACGCGCTTAGCATCACTTTCACAAGGCTATTCTGGCGTAAGCTGGGAAATGCTTAATCTTCTCAAAGACTATTTAAACCTTGATATAGTACCTGTTATTCCTCAAGAAGGTTCGGTAGGCGCTAGCGGTGATTTAACCCCACTGTCGTATGTAGCAGGTGCTATGGTTGGTGAACGTGATGTTTTTTACAAAGATAAAATACTTAACAGCGCACAGGTAATGCAAGCGGCTGGTTTAAAGCCTTTAACGCTTCGCCCAAAAGAGGGGCTTGCAGTTATGAATGGTACAGCTGTGATGACCGCACTGGCTTGTTTAGCGTTTGATAGAGCCAATTATTTAGCAAAACTTGCAAGTAGGATTACAGCATTGTCTAGCCTTGCTCTTAAAGGTAATAGTCATCATTTTGATGAAATTTTATTCTCTGTTAAGCCTCATCCTGGGCAGCAACAAGTTGCTAAATGGATACGAGATGATTTAAACCATCATGACCATCCTCGTAACGCTGATAGACTACAAGATAGGTACTCTATTCGCTGTGCACCGCATGTTATTGGTGTATTGCAAGATAGTTTGCCATTTTTCAGGCAGATGATAGAAAACGAGCTTAATTCTGCAAACGATAACCCCATTATTGATGGCGAGGGTGAACATGTACTTCATGGTGGCCATTTTTATGGCGGCCACATTGCAATGGCAATGGATAGTATGAAAACGGCGATTGCAAATCTGGCAGATTTAGCCGACAGGCAAATCGCTTCATTGGTCGATACTAAATTTAATAATGGATTACCATCAAATTTATCAGACAGTGAGGCTGAACGTCGTTACATAAATCATGGCTTTAAAGCCGTGCAAATAGGCGCCAGTGCCTATACTGCTGAAGCGCTTAAGTTAACGATGCCTGCAAGTGTATTTTCTCGCTCTACTGAGTGCCATAATCAAGATAAAGTAAGTATGGGGACTATTGCCTCACGTGATTGTTTGCGTATTTTACAGCTTACAGAGCAGGTTATTGCAAGTACGTTACTAGCAAGTATTCAAGGGGTGAGGCTGCGTATTAAACAAGGCGAACTTGAATTTTCAAGTTTAACTGCAGATATGCAAGCGATGTATACTGACATAACTCATTATTTCGAAAACCTAACTGAAGATAGGCCAATGGAAGCGGTACTTAGACAAACCATTAGTTATATTCAGGAAAAACGTTGGGCTTTATATGAATAGTAAAGGCGCTTTGCTAACTCATGAAGTGGAAATTGAAATTCCATTTCATGACTGCGATCCGATGAATGTTGTATGGCATGGTAATTACCCTCGCTACTTAGAGGTGGCTCGCTGTGAGTTACTGCGATTATTTGATTACGACTATCCTCAAATGATGGAGTCGGGTTATGCGTGGCCAATAGTGGATATGCAAATTAAGTACGTGGCATCCGCCATATTTACCCAAAAAATTAAAGTGACCGCGCATTTAAAAGAGTTCGAAAACCGATTAAAAATTGATTATGTAATTACAGATGCCATAACGAATAAGCGTATTACTAAAGCGACTACCACTCAAGTTGCTGTTGAGATATCGACTAAAGAAATGCAGTTTGCCTCACCAGCGGTGATAGTTGATAAGCTTTCAAAAATACTTAGCTAATATTGGATGATGCTATGAATTATTTAAAAAATTGTGTGTTTGTTAGTGCTCTTTATTTTGTTTTTTTTAGTGCCAGTTTATTAGCTGCTACGACAGTTTCGGGTGAATTTAAGCAATTAAAGCATTTTGCCGGCTTCTCTAAACCATTCATCTCTAAAGGGGAGTTTACACTTGAGGGGGAAAAGCTGCTTTGGTATGTAAAAACACCAGTGCAAAGCACATTACTAATCGAGAATGGCCAAGTATTTGTTAAAAATAAAGAGGGTGAGCTTACTCCTCAGCCTGGCAGCGAGCAGTTTGTAGGCTTATTAACTGACTTACTCGCATTAGATATGAAAGCCTTATATGAGCGTTTTGATGTAACAAACCAAACAGACTGTTTATTATTAAAGCCAAAAGATACGCTATTAAAACAGCTGTTTAGCCATTTTATTCTTTGTGAAAATAACCAGCGTGTACAAAGTATAACTTTAAATGAGCACTCGGGTAGCAACACAGTAATAGAGTTTTCTTATGCAAATACACCTAATAATTAATAAGTGTAAGTAACCTTCGGAAGAGTGATGTGATTAAACGTATTAGTGTACTTATTACATGGTTTGGTTTTTTAGCTGTTTTACTTTGTGCTGCTTTGTATATCACTAAGCCTGTATTAAATGCTGACATGTTTAGTTTATTACCAAAATCACATTCTCAATTGGCGTACGGCGAAGAGGTCTTTTTTAAAAAAAATGCAAACCGTATTATGTTTTCATTTACTGGTGATAGTAAAAACTTAGCACATGACGAGCTTAAATCATGGCTGTTAAAACGTGATATAAAAAATAGCTTTGAACTGCCAAGCATTGAGCAGTTATCTTCAGTGTTCTCTGCGTATCAACATGCGCTGCTCAGCGACAATTATAAAAATAGTATGGTTGATAAAGCACAGTTTGAGTCATTTTACCTTACTCAATTAAATCAATTAGGAAACCCTTTTGTAAGTGCCACACTAAAAGCCGATATTAGTTTAAGTCTTGCTGCATTTATAGGCGATAATTTAAAACAAAGTCAGTTATTCTCTTTAAGAAATGAGCGGTTAACGCGCCGTTTAAACCATAAGGATTATGCTGTTATATTGGCTACCATTCCTAACAATAGCCTTCCAATTGATGAGTCTATTAAGCTTGCGAACAGCATTAAAAATAAGCTTGAAAGTTTAAATATTACTTACCCACGGACCACTATTCGCTATTCAGGTGCTCTTTTTCATACAGCTGAAAACGCTCAGCAAGCTAAGTATGAAATGAGCTTATTTGGTGGTCTTAGTGTAATCGCATTACTTTTAATGGTGTTTTGGGTATTTAGGCAAGTCAGTAGCATTTTACTTGCAAGCTTAACCGTACTTAGTGCACTGGCTGGTGGTGCTACGGCCATGGTATTTGTGTTTAATTCGATTCATTTATTAACACTGGTTTTTGCTGTAACCCTAATTGGTATAGCTATTGATTATGCATTCCATGCGATGACTGATTTAGCGTATGGCAACAGTTTTTACCAAAGTAGTGGGTTAAGCAAAGGCACAAAAACAGCTTTGCTTTTATCTTTTATTACAACAGGCCTAGGCTATAGCTGTCTATTAGGTGCGCCAATTTCACTTTTATCGCAAGTAGCAGTGTTTGTAATTGCTGGGCTTGCGAGCGCTTGGTTATTCACATTAATTATATTACCTATCTGGCAATCTAAGCTTGTGCTCTCTGAGCGAAGTTTGATTAAAAGTCAGCAGTTATTAGGTTTAATGGTGCGCTTTAACCGTTATAAGCAATCGGTTTTACTCGTATTGGGGCTGGTGTTAATGTTTTTGTTTTATCTTAAACCCATTTCATTTAACAACGATGTACGTTTACTAAATGCAAGCCCACAGCAACTAATACTTAATGAGCAAAAGCATTTAACTTTAATGGGGCAATTACATAGTCACATTGTGTTTTTATTTGCATCAAATGCTGAACAACTACTGCAAAAGCAAGAACGACTAATAGGTGATTTAAATCGTATTAACCCACACCTTAAACACAATGCTATTAAGCGTTGGTTACCTAGTAAGCGCACGCAAGAAAATAATTTAGCGCTCTTTAATGGGGCTGTTAAAAACGATGTGTTAATTATTACTGAAAAATATACAGGGATAAAAGTTGAGTCAGCTAACACAGAACTTTTGAGTTACGACACTTTAGCAAATAGTCATTTTTCAGTACTTTTAAATGCACAAATGTTTGTTGAGCCTAATAAAGCTGTTACTTGGTTTTCTGTATCGGGAGTATCCACGCAAGCGCTAACTTCTAACGTTAATGCTCATGAAGATGCGTTTATATATAACAAGCCTAAGCAAATCAGTAGCCTACTTGAAAACTACAGCCAGTATTTATTGCTTACATTGGGCGTGGCCATTGTTATTTGCTTTGTTTTATTTAGCTATAAATTTGGCCTTCGGATTGGCACTGTGCAGGTGATAACATTAAGTGTCAGCCTGTTGACTATGCTTTGGGTATGTAATGCAGCGCAAGGAAGTATCTCAATTTTTAATCTGCTAGGTGGCTTACTCATTATTGGCCTAGCCATAGATTATTTAGTGTTTTACCAAATTAACAACTTAACGGCGGTAAATGTATTGGCCATTAGCTTGTCGGCCGCCTCTTCTATGTGTGTATTTGGTATGCTCGCCTTTTCAAATACCCCTGCCATTTTTAGTTTTGGCCTTACTGTTATGGTAGGGATTTTAGCCGTATATATTTTATCTCCATTAAGTGTATTAAAGTCTCAAAAGGAATAATAATTTGAACAACCTTGAGCAGTATGATGTTGTGGTTATAGGAGCAGGGCCTTCAGGTGCACTTGTAAGTAGCTTATTAGTACAAAAAGGCTGGAAAGTGCTGGTGCTAGAGCAACAATTATTTCCTCGATTTTCAATTGGCGAAAGCTTATTACCTCAATGTATGGAATATTTAGCTGATGCTGGGCTAGTTAAAACAATACATGAACATGCAGATGAGCTTGGCTTTCAATTTAAAGATGGTGCTGCGTTTCATCGTAATGGCCAAAATACAGCTATAAATTTTACTGAAAAATTTAGCCCAGGCCCGGGTACTACTTTTCAAGTTAAACGGGCTGATTTTGATAAGCTGATTGCTGATAGAGCGCAGCATCAAGGCGTTGAAATTCGCTATCAGCATAGTGTTATTGGTTTTACTGATGAAGCTGCTAGTGCGACGCTGCAAGTGCAAAATAATAAAAAACAAACGTATGACGTAAGGGCTAAGTTTGTACTTGATGCGAGCGGTTTCGGCCGAGTTTTACCAAAACTTTTAAATTTAGAAAAACCTTCTACTTTTCCTGTGCGCAGTGCTTATTTTAGTCACTTTAATGATGGCATTACTGACGAGCTGTTTGATAGAAATAAAATTTTAATAACCGTTCACCCTAAATTTAATGATGTTTGGTATTGGCTCATCCCCTTTAGTGATGGCACGTCCAGTATTGGGGTTGTGGCAAAGCAATCGCGCTTTAATGAGAGTAGCGAAGCTGACACCTTAAAACAGTTTATAGAACAAGACCCTTACTTAAAAAAACTTTTAGCTAATCGCGTACCTATAACACAGGCGCGTAGCGTTAGTGGTTACTCTGCTAATGTATGTACGCTACATGGAAAGCATTTTGCTTTACTAGGCAATGCGGGTGAATTTTTAGATCCAGTGTTTTCATCTGGGGTGACTATTGCTTTAAAGTCTGCACACTTAATTGCCCCCCTTATTGATGATTATTTAAATGGAGAAGTGATTGATTTTGATGAATGTTACGCCAAGCCATTGCAGGCAGGAGTTGATTGTTTTAAAACCTTTGTTAAAGGTTGGTACGATACCCGATTTCAAGACGTTATTTTTTATTCAGAACAAAACTCGCAGGTTCGTGAAATGATCAGTGCTATTTTAGCGGGTTACGCATGGGATAAAAATAATCCATTTGTTGCTCAAAGTGAGCGTCGTTTAAATGTATTAGCGCAGCTATGTCAAAATTAATCCCAGTTATTGAGGCTCATATCAGACACTTTTTAAGAGGTACTTTTATAGCTTTAGTGTGTGGTTGCATAACAGCATGTAGTAGCACATATAAAAGCAGTGAGCGTGTTGATATTTCTGCAGCCACTACACTTGATATTTCGCATGTGCCTGTGCAAATGTTTGATCAAAATTGGCAGCATGTTTTATATATTCAAAACAATGAGAAAGAGCATACTTTATTAGCACAATTAGAAATAAACAAGCAGGGTACTATCAACTTATTATTAATGACTACACAAGGCTTACCTATTTTAAAGCTTGAAAAACTAAATAATGAGCCACCTAATGTTACTAAAATGATAGTAGGTGTCGATTTAGACCCTGCTTATATATTGGCAGATATTGCTTTAGTGCATTGGCCTGTATTATTTCTTAATGAAAAAATATCTGGAGCGGTTATGAAGCAGATAGCCACAAAAAGGCGTGTATTAAAAGATAACCGCTCGATTATTACAATAAATTATACCGATAATAAAATAGTACTAAATAATAGTGAGCGACATTATCAAATTACATTTGAGAAGGTAAACTAGTGACTTTTTGGTTAAATGATTTAGGCATTGTAAGTGCAATGGGCAAAGGTATTGAAGATACAATTTTTAGCCTAAATAACTTACAACATAATGAAGCACCACGGCTTTTAAAGACAAAAAAATTAAGCACAGAGGATCTACCATTTTATGTTGGGCATGTAGACTGCGTTCCTCTAAATCAAAAGCGCCGTATTAATACGCTAATTGATATAGCGCTTGAGCAAATACTCCCAACACTTAACAGCTTTTCACATATTGATAAATCACGAATTGCTGTTGTGGTAGGTACAAGTACATCAGGGGTGCATGATGGCGAACAAGCTCGAGCTGAACACGGCAGTTCAGGTGCGTGGCCAAGTGACTTTTTATATGCTGATCAAGAACTTGCCACTCCTTCGCATTACATAGCCCAAAAAGTAGGGGCGTTAGGTCCCTGTTATAGTATTTCAACGGCATGTACCTCAAGTGCTAAAGCTCTTATTAGCGCAAAAGCCCTAATAACCGCTGACTTAGCAGACGTTGTAATTTGTGGTGGCGTTGATAGCCTTTGCAAACTTACCATTAATGGATTTAATGCCTTGGCATCAATGAGCACAGGAATGTGTAAGCCTTTTTGCGATGAGAGAGATGGTATTAATATAGGTGAGGGCGCTGCGTTATTTGTTATGAGTAAAGAAGCACCGTTAGAAAATGGCGTTATGTTTTTAGGTGGTGGTGAAAGCTCTGATGCTCATCACATTTCGGCGCCAGACCCTAGCGGTAATGGTGCAAAATCGGCAATGAAGGCTGCTCTGGCCGATGCTGATTTATTACCTAGTGATATTGACTATATAAATGCACACGGTACAGCAACAATTAAAAATGACGAAATGGAAGCCCTTGCAATTAATAGCGTGTTTGGCAACAATACATCGCTGAGTTCCAGTAAGTACTTAACTGGACATACTTTAGGTGCAGCTGGTGCAATTGAAGCAGGTATCTGTTGGCTGTTGCTCAGAGGCAGAGGGAATATTACTTTGCCTTTTAATAAATGCTCACAAAGAAATAAGCTGGCTGATGTTAACGTTATTGAGCAAGCTAGTACGGTTAAATTAAATTACTGCTTATCTAACTCATTTGCGTTCGGTGGTAATAATGCGAGTTTGATTTTAGGTACACATAATGAATAATTATTCTATAGAGCAGGTTGTACCCCATGATGCTCCTATGATTTTAATAGAACAGTTAGTTGAATACAGCGATGAGAGTGCAACCTGCTCAGTGACTATTACACCTCAAAGCCCTTTTTATAATGAGCAAATTGAGGGAGTGCCAAGTTATATAGGTATTGAATATATGGCCCAGTCTATAGCTGCTTATGCTGGAGCATTAGCTAATGATATTAATGAAGCGGTTAGAATAGGTTTTTTGATCGGCACGCGAAAATATAAAACCCATGAGGCCAGATTTTGTAAAAACAGTAAATTAACTATTTATGTTCACAAGCTTTACCAGGACGAATCTGGTTTAAGTGTGTTTGAATGCCAAATAAGCGAAAATAAAAAAATACTGTGTGATGCAAAAATAAATGTATTTCAGCCAGAAGATCCGCTGGAGTTTATAAGAGAAAACCAATGAATAAAAGAATTTTAGTAACCGGCTCTAGCCGGGGGATAGGTAAGGCTATTGCACTTAAACTTGCAGCTCAAGGCTATGACATTACTGTTCATTGCAGAAATGGTTTAGAGCAAGCTCAGCAAACATGTGCAGAAATACAGGCACTTGGACAAAGCACTACACTACTACAATTTGACGTATGTGATAGAGCTGCGGCGAAGCAACAAATTGAGCAAGATATTACAAACAATGGTGCTTACTATGGGGTGGTGTGTAATGCGGGCATTACTAACGATATGGCTTTTCCGGCAATGCAGGGTGATGATTGGGATAGCGTAATTAGAACTGGGTTAGATGGCTTTTATAATGTTGTGCACCCAACGGTTATGCCTATGGTACAAACTCGTAAAGGTGGGCGCATTATCACTATGGCTTCAGTGTCGGGTATTGCGGGGAACAGAGGACAGGTAAATTACAGCGCAGCGAAAGCGGGTATTATTGGTGCTACCAAAGCCCTATCGCTGGAACTAGCAAAGCGAAAAATTACTGTAAATTGTGTAGCGCCTGGTTTGATTGAAACAGCAATGACGGATGAGCTTCCGGTTACTGAAATGATGAAAATGATTCCCCTTAAGCGAATGGGAACAGTGAACGAAGTGGCTGGTACGGTCGCATTTTTAATGTCTGATGATGCAGCCTACATTACTCGCCAAGTTATTTCGGTTAACGGTGGGATGGTTTAATGAAACGTGTTGTTGTTACAGGGATGTCGGTTATAACCGCATTAGGCGATGATTGGAATGAATTTAAAAGCGCATTGATCAAAGGTGAAAATGCAGTTGTAACAATGAGTGAATGGGATAAAGCTGATGGGCTTAATACGCGCTTAGCTGCACCTGTCACTCATTTTGAAAAACCTAACCATTATAAACGTAAGCAAATACGCTCAATGGGTAGAGTTGCACTTATGTCCACTAGTGCAACTGAGCGTGCGCTTGAGCAAGCTGATTTACTTGAACATAAATGTCTTACAGATGGCTCTACCGGTGTAGCATATGGCTCATCCACCGGTTCAACACCGCCGCTTCTCGCATTTGCGAATATGTTGGAAAGTGGCTCAATGTCTGGGGTCACAGCTACAAGTTATATTCAAATGATGGCACATACAGCGCCAGTAAATGTAGGCGTGTTTTTTGGCTTAAAAGGACGAGTGATCACTACAAGCTCGGCATGCACGTCTGGCTCGCAAGGTATTGGTTACGCCTATGAGGCAATTAAGTTTGGTCGTCAAAAAGTAATGGTAGCAGGGGGGGCAGAAGAGCTTTGTATTACCGAAGCAGCTGTATTTGATACGCTGTATGCAACAAGTATTAAAAATGAGACCCCTAAAAATACGCCTCGCCCATTCGATAAAAACCGTGATGGCTTAGTTATAGGAGAAGGTGCCGGTACTTTAATACTTGAAGAGTATGAGCATGCTAAAGCTCGAGGGGCTAATATATTGGCTGAGGTTGTCGGTTTTGGCTGTAACTCTGATGGACAACATGTTACTCAACCATCTTCAGATACCATGCAAATAGCCATTGAAATGGCATTGCAAGATGCCAATTTATCACCTGATAAAGTAGGTTATGTCAATGCGCATGGTACCTCAACCGATAGAGGCGATATTGCTGAGTCTCATGCCACTTTTAATGCACTAGGTGTTAAGCCTATTAGCTCTTTAAAAAGCTATTTAGGGCATACTTTAGGAGCGTGTGGTGCAATAGAAGCATGGGCTACTATTAATATGATGAGCGATAATTGGTTTGCACCTACAATAAATTTAACCGATATAGATAATGATTGCGCTGAGCTTGATTATATTAAGATGCAAGGGCGAGAAATTAACACCGATTATGTCATGAGTAATAACTTTGCATTTGGTGGAATTAATACCTCATTAATATTTAAACGCTTTAAAGGTGAGTAGTATGCCTTGGTTGGCGTTATTGTTGCCTTTGGCCTGTTGAATTTTGCTGCGTCTAAATTGGTAATAGGCGGTGGTGTTTTTGTGCCTGTGGATGATATTCCTCACTACTTAGGAACAGAGCAAAGTGAGCAATACATAATGCCTGTGCCTCATGTACGTTATCAAAGTGATAAGTTAGATTTAAACCACGCAGATAATCAAGCACGAGCAGGTATGGATTTTTTAGATTGGGTATTTGAATTTTTGGGCCTTTGCTAAATTATTACTTTAATGATGTTTATCAAGCGGCAGAGCAATCTTATATTGGCTTATTTATCCGTAAAGCTAAGGCAACAGACTTTAGTTTACTGACTAATGTAGGCTGGCGTTATCGACTGAGTATGAACTATTAGAGTCCGGTGTTTATTGCTCCAATTTATAAAATTACCACTAGTAGACAAGCAAATGCCAATTTTGCCGAAGACCGTTACCTATATTAGTTACGCATGATTCACGTTCAAAGTTTAATAGTCAGTCGGGTGGTTCTGGCGCAGATATTTCGCTAGGGCTTAATTTCGATAGTAAAAAATATTGGCTAGATGGCTCTGTTAAATACCGCCATGTAGCTAAAAGTAAACAGCAACGTAGTCCCTTAATGAAACAGGATAGTAATACCTCTTTTGGTTATGGAGTTGCATGGAAGTTCTATATTAAAGAAGGAATGTAAAATGAAATTAATAGCAAACTTATTATTAGCCACATCTTTGTTAACGGTTAGTACAGTTGAGGCACGAGATGATATCGGAAAATATCCTATCCAATCACTGTTAGAATCCAGTAAAGCAAAAAGTGCGTTATTAGATGTTCCCCTTTATTTTGCTGATCAAAGCTATGGTAGCGAGAGCAGTAAATACGGCGAAGTGATCACCAATAAAAAAACTAATGCATTTAATAAAAGTGACCGAGAGGCATGTGAGTGGGTAATGCTTAGTGCATTGAAGGCGTTGCAAGAACGCGCAATTAAAGAAGGCATGAACGCAGTTGTAAATATTCAATCATATTATAAAAAGCGCAAGTTTGTGAGTAGCACTGAATATGAATGCGGTGCAGGTACAATCATAGCAGGCGTTGCATTAAAAGGCATTTTAGTTAAGTTAAAACTAACTGTTTAAGCGATTTTACTGTATAATTTGCGACCCTTGATAATGTGGCCGCAGGTTATACAGCAATGAATTTTAAATCTTTTAGTTTTGCCCCTGAACTTATTCAGGCGTTAGACGAACTTAATTACCACACCCTTACGCCCATTCAGCGCTCAGCTATTCCGGCTGTTCGTAAAGGTAAAGACGTTTTAGCAAGTGCACAAACCGGTACAGGTAAAACCGCTGCATTTGCACTCCCTATTATTCAAAAGTTATTTGAGTCAGATTGCAGCACTACGAATGCGCCAAGCGCCTTAGTCCTTGCGCCTACGCGTGAGCTTGCAGAGCAAATAGCGAATAACTTTAAAGACTTTGCTAAGTACACTCAGTTAAAAGTAGTGAGCTTATTTGGTGGTGTTAATACCGCAGGACAAGAAATTGCACTCAAAGAAGGTGTTGATGTTGTAGTAGCAACACCAGGACGTCTACTTGATCATATTCGTTTAGGTAACTTAAGCCTTGCTCAAGTAAAACATTTAGTACTTGATGAAGCTGACCGTATGCTTGATATGGGCTTTATTAATGATATGCAAAGCGTAATAAAAAGCTGTGCAGATGAGCGTCAAATTTTATTGTTTTCAGCTACCTTCCCAGCAGCAATTAAACAGTTCGCCTCTAAAGTGTTAAAGCAGCCTGAAATTGTTCGTGTTGATCAAACTAACAGCACCGCAAGCACAGTACAGCACGTGGTTTACCCAGTAGAAGAGCGCCGTAAGCAAGAGTTGCTTTCTGAGCTGATTGGTAAGAAAAACTGGCAGCAAGTGCTAGTGTTTGTAAACATGAAAGAAACCGCAGATGAGTTAGTAACTGAACTTAACTTAGACGGTATCCCAGCGGTAGTATGTCATGGCGATAAATCGCAAGGTAATCGTCGTCGTGCGTTGCGTGAATTTAAAGAAGGCAAAGTACGCGTGCTAGTTGCAACAGAAGTAGCGGCCCGTGGTATTGATATTGACGGTTTACCGCGTGTTATTAATATTGATTTACCTTGGCTTGCTGAAGATTATGTTCACCGTATTGGCCGTACTGGTCGTGCTGGTAACCAAGGACAAGCAATTTCGTTTGTGAGTCGCGAAGAAGAAAACATGTTGTTTGAAATTGAAACCTTAATTGGTCAAAAAATTAAACGTGTTTACTTAGAAGGTTACGAAGTAAGTAATCGTGAAGTACTGATTGATAAAATTGGTAAAAAGCCAGCGCATTTACGCCGCACCCGTGCTAATAAGCCATCAGGCCAGGCTACCGGTGAAGCGAGAGCGAAAAACCGCTCGCGAATTTCTAATGTACGTAAAAGCTTAAAAGGCGAAAAGCTGTCACTTAAAAAGTAAGACAGCTAAGCCATTAAAAAAACCTGAGTTTACTCAGGTTTTTTTGTGCCTAATACATTATCGATAATAGCAGCGTACGCATAAGCAGCCGCTTCATCGTTTTGATTAGCAATAACCGACAAACCTACCGGTAAGTGGCTTACTTTGCCAACCGGTAAAGTAATATGGGTCGTCCCTGCAATGGCAGGCAATGAACTGCTACTGCCTTTAAAGTTATCGCCGTTAATTAAATCGGTTTTCCAAGCCGGTGAAACGGTGGGCGCAATTACAATATCTAGCTTATTATTGCGGTATAAATTGCTAATAGCGCGCTTTGCAAGTGCGCGATATCGCGCTTTGGTGCTTTTGTATTGTTGTTTTTCACTCAAATCAACTGCGTTAGCTTGTTGTAAAATATCTTGCTCAAAGTAGGGCATTTCCTGCTGTTTATTTGCGATATTAAATGCGATTAACTCGTCTAAACTTTTTACGGTTACCTGCGTTGGTGTTTTGCTTAAGTAGTGGTTAATTTCGGCTTTAAAGTCGTAAAGTAGGATGGCGTATTCATCAACGTAAAGCGTGCTTAAGTCATCTTTTACTGCAACATTGACAACGGTATGACCTGCGTCTTTTAATGTTTGTAATTGCTTAGCGTAAAGCTTTTGTGTTGCCACAGTAAACTTACTGGCAGGTAACGCGCCTATCCTCAGTGATGGCTTAGGCGCTATGCCATCAAGCGTTCTATTTACGTTGAGTGTCGATACATCGTCTGAGTCTTCACCTTGAATGACTGATAATACCGCGAGTGCATCTTTTAAAGAATGCGCCATTGGACCTACCGAATCTTGGCTACTAGAAAGGGGGATCACGCCTGCGCGTGAAACTTGCCCCATACTGGGTTTAATGGCGTACACCCCATTAACCGAAGCAGGGCAGGTAATCGAACCATCAGTTTCTGTGCCCAGCGCAATAGGCGCAAAATTTAAAGCAACCGCCACAGCAGAGCCTGAGCTTGAACCACACGGATTACGAGTTACATCATGGGCGTTATGGGTTTGTCCGCCAATGGCACTCCAGCCAGATGACGAATACGATGAGCGAAAATTAGCCCATTCACTTAAGTTCGCTTTGCCTAAAATAATAGCGCCTGCTTGGCGTAATTGTTTAACCACAAAGGCATCTTTATTAGTAACGTTATTTTTAAGTGCTAATGAACCCGCTGTGGTGGGTAATGTACCTGTTGTTTCAATGTTATCTTTTAGTAATACCGCAATACCATGTAAAGGGCCTGCCCATTTTCCGGCTTTAAACAGCGCATCGAGTTGTTTGGCTTGTTCAATTGCAGTGGGCTCAATACTAATTACCGCATTATATTTAGGATTGAGCTCGTTTATTCTGTCGATATAAGTGCGGGTAAGCTGCTCAGCCGTGGTGGTATTATTTTTATAGGCATTGTGAATGCCACTAATGGTTTTAAGCTCTGTATTATTATCCGCTGCGTATAAATTAGGTATTGTACAAACAAATAATGTTAAAAGTAGCCGTTTTATAATCATTGTTATTATCTATTTTGTGAAAACATAGGTTATTTTTAGCACAAAAAAACCTCACGTTGTGAGGTTTTTCGATAAAGTATAATCTAATAGAGTTAAGCGTTTTCTAACATCGATAACGCAACCGCCTCAGCGGCTTTAATGCCATCAATACCTGCTGATAAAATACCGCCTGCATAACCTGCGCCTTCACCTGCAGGGTAAAGCCCTTTGGTATTAATGCTTTGGAAAGTTTTATCGCGCTTGATGCTGATAGGTGAAGACGTACGTGTTTCTACACCCGTTAGTAAGCCATCATTGGTTGAAAAGCCACGAATTTGTTTGTTAAAGGCAGGAATTGCTTCACGTAGCGCTTCAATGGCAAAAGCTGGCAGTACTTTGCTTAAATCAGTCAGTTTTATACCTGGTGTATACGAAGGCTGTACATCGCCTAAATTAGCCGACGATTTACCTTTTAAAAAGTCACCAATCAGCTGTGCTGGGGCATCATAATTTTTACCACCAAGCTCATAGGCTTGCTCTTCTAGCTTACGCTGTAAATCTATGCCAGCTAGAGGATGGCCAGGAAAATCTTTTTCTGGCGAAATACCCACAACAATAGCACTGTTCGCATTTCGCTCACTACGAGAATATTGACTCATACCGTTAGTAACCACACGGCCTTCTTCAGAGGTAGCGGCAACTACAGTGCCGCCAGGGCACATACAAAAACTGTATACGGTTCGGCCATTATTACAATGGTGTACTAATTTGTAATCGGCAGAGCCCAAAATAGGGTTACCCGCGTTATCGCCAAAGCGGCATTCATCAATCATTGATTGCTTATGTTCTATTCTAAAGCCTACTGAAAAGGGTTTTGCTTCAACATAAATGCCTTTATCGTGGATCATTTTAAACGTATCACGGGCACTGTGACCAACCGCTAAAACCACATGGCGAGTTTCAAGCTTTTTACCATTAGAAAGTGTAAGCCCTGTAACTTGGCCGTTGTCTAAGTGGATATCGTCAACGCGGGTGCTAAAACGAATCTCACCACCAAGTTCTATAATTCGCGCGCGCATTTTTTCAATCATGGTTACTAGTTTAAAAGTACCAATGTGCGGCTTACTAACGTATAAAATTTCTTCAGGAGCACCAGCCTCTACAAATTCAGTGATCACTTTACGGCCATAATGTTTAGGATCTTTTACTTGGCTGTAGAGCTTACCGTCTGAGAACGTGCCTGCACCCCCTTCACCAAACTGAACGTTTGATTCGGTATTGAGGGCCTTTTTACGCCAAAAGCCAAAGGTGTCTTTGGTGCGTTCACGTACCTCTTTACCGCGCTCTAGAATTATTGGTTTAAAGCCCATTTGTGCCAGTACTAAACCGGCAAATAAACCACATGGGCCAAAGCCAATTACTACAGGGCGCTCTTTAATGCTGCTATTAGCGTGTGCTACAAATTTGTAGTTGGTGTCAGGGGAGACTTTAACGTGTTGATCTTTTTCAAACGAGGCTAACAGTTGTGCTTCGTTATCTACCTCAACATCAAGCGTGTAAATCAGTAAAATGGCGCTTTTTTTACGTGCATCGTAACCGCGTTTAAACACATTGTAGCTGTGTAGCTGCTCTGGACTTATATTTAATTTATTGATGATGGCTTGGCCAATAGCATTTTCGTCATGGTCAAGCGGCAGCTTTATTTCGGTTAAACGTATCATTAATATCTCTTTTGGTGTCATAGCGGAAAGTAAATACCGCTCACAATAAGGGGAGTGCACAAAGCGCTAATTTATAAGCGCCATATATTACGTTAAATTGTTCGCTTTTGGCACATATTTATTGTGTTTTGGTAAGGGTTGGGTATGATCCGCAGCTGGTAAAATTAAATATTAGGTATTAAACCACTATGGCGTTTGTAGTCACCGAAAACTGTATAAAATGTAAGTACACTGATTGCGTATCGGTGTGCCCTGCAGATGCATTTTTTGAAGGCCCTAATTTTTTGGCTATTAGCCCAATAGACTGTATTGACTGTGGTTTATGTGTACCTGAGTGTGCAGCTGATGCCATTTATCAAGAAGATGAACTACCTGAATCGCAAAAAGAATTCACCCAGCTTAATGCAGAACTGGCAGAAATATGGCCACGTATAACGCAAGTTAAACCTGCACCTGAAGATGCCGATAGCTGGAATGGTGTGGCTAATAAATTAAAACTTCTCGACACATAACTACTTCCTAAAACTTATTATTAGCTTTTTGTTAATTTTATTGCAAATTTTAACACGCAAGTATTAACAAACGTACCTGTATAATTTACACTCCAGACCAAAGTTTACTTTCAACAAGTAAATAAACCTAAATGGATGTTTATGCAGTACTTTATACCTACAAAAATAATAAAATTGCTGTTGTTGATCAGCTTCAGCCTTGTTTTAACTCTCAGCCCTTATGCACTTGCCGATAAGCTTAATTATCAACTTGCACACATTAATAAAAACATTGATGTAGATGGCGTGCTTAACGAGCTGCATTGGCAAGAAGCAACCCGTGTTGCGGTAAATTATCAAGATGAGCCGAATGAAAAGGGCACACCACCGGTAAAAACCGATGCGTATATTTATGACGATGGCCATAATTTGTATGTAGCTTTTGTTGCTTATGACCCAGAGCCGAGTAAAATTCGCGCTGCACTTCGTGATAGAGACACGCTTTGGCAAGATGACAACGTCGGTTTGGTAATTGATACCTTTAACGATGAGCGTACCGGCTATGAGTTTTATGTAAACCCACTAGGCGCCCAAGGCGACATTCGCATGACAGATACCGATGAGTGGGTATCTGATTTATCGTGGGATGCTATTTGGGATAGTGCCGGTACCATAAACGATCATGGTTACGTGGTTGAAATGCGTATTCCGTTTAAAGCTCTGCGCTTTGCACAAAATCAAGCCGACTCTACTTGGGGCTTTTCGATGATGCGCAACTATCAGCGTGATGTGTTGTATCAATTATCAAGTACAGGCTTTGACCGTGATATTAAATGTAGTTTGTGTCAGTTTGACAAAATAACTGGATTTAATAATTTAGCACCGAGTAAGAATCTGCAATTAACGCCAACCTTAACCGCATTAAGAAACGATCAAAAAACACAGGTACCTGGTGCGTGGGATAACGGCGATGTAAATACAGAAGTAGGGCTTGATCTGCGTTGGGGCGTCACTAAAGATGCAGTAATTAATGCCACTATAAACCCTGACTTTTCTCAGGTAGAAACCGATTCGTTAGAACTGGATGTAAATACCACATATTCTATTTATTACGCTGAAAAACGTCCATTCTTCTTAGATGGCGCATCATATTTCAAAAGTAATTTATTTGAACTGCTTTATACCCGTACCATAGCTGAGCCTAATATTGGTGCAAAGCTCACCGGTAAAACCGATAGCCACAGTTATGCGCTAATGTTTGCTGATGACGACAACAGTAATGTTTTACTGCCCAGCAACCAAGGCTCAGGCTTTGCCAGCCTAAATGATAAAACCAAGGCGGCGGTGGCGCGATACCAATATGATATTGGCCAACAAGGCACTATTGGCGTTACTTCAACACATAGAGAAAGTAGTGATTACCATAATACGGTGTTATCGGTTGATGGCAGCTATTGGTTTAATCAGTCAGATACGCTTAATTACCAAATAGCCCATGCTGATACCAACAACTCGCAGTTTTTAGTTGATAACTATAATTTAGCAGAGTCTCAGTCTGATATGGCTTATGCATTAAAGCTGACCCGCGATAAGCGCGATTATAAGCTTTACGCTACCTATGACAATATTGGTGAGGATTACCGCACCGATTTAGGTTATCAAGAAAAAGTAGACTACGAAAAAGTAGGCTTTGGTGGCGGTCAAACTTGGTATGGTGATGAACATGACATGCTAACAACTTGGTCATACACCGCCGATTGGGATAAAACGTGGGCTCAAAATGGCGACTTGCTTGAAGAAGAATATGAAGGTTACATGACCTTTCAAGGTCAAAAGCAGTCTGTATTTGAGCTTGGTTTATTAAATCGCTATGAAAACTACAATGGCAATTTTTATAACCAAAATATTGGTTATTTATATACGGCTTTTAGACCTACTAAAGATCTAAGATTATCGTTATACGCCGAATATGCAAGCCGTATAGATTACACTAATGAGCAGCTAGGTGATGTTTTAACTACACAATCGCAGGCTGTTTGGGATATTAATAATCACTGGCAGTTAGATGTTAGACATAATTATAGTCATTTAGATGATTACCAAGGGCGACGAGTTTTCACCGCCAACCTTGTTGATTTTAGGCTTTATTATAAGTTTAGTATGCGCGCTATGCTTAAGCTGATTTTACAGTTTGAAGACATAGACAGAAATGAAGATGCTTATTTTTATCAGGTTAGCGAAATCAACAAAGATTATGGTAGTCAGCTGGTTTACTCATACAAAATTAACGCACAAACGCTATTTTATTTAGGTTATTCAGATAAAGGCTATCAGGATGACTCGTTAAAAAGCATTGAGCGTGACCAACGTACTTTCTTTACTAAAGTCAGTTATGCGTGGCAGTTATAACGCTATAAATACTATAAAAGCAAGATTTTGCTAGGCAATAAAAAACACGCTACTGGGTAGCGTGTTTTTTTATAGAAAGCAAAAGCTAACTATTACAAGTCAAAAGTACGTGAGATAGCAAGTACAATTCGCTCATCGGCATAATCGTAGTCTAGGCTGGTATTTTCAGCTGCTACTTCAATACCAAACCCTTCATAGCTTGTTTGGTATGCTAAGCGATAATGATGATACGATTTATCGCCTTTAGCTTCATCCCACTGAAATTTATTGCCATCGAGTGAGTTTGAAATATCAAAGCTTGCACGAATTGCATGATTTGGTGCAAGCTCGAAAGTGTGCGCAATCATCGAAATCACATGGCCAGTATCGTAGCCAAAGTAATCCCAGCTGTACCAAAAGTTAAGCTCTGTTTGACCGTAGTCACTGGCGTAACCAAATTTAGTATACGCTTCTGCGTAGTTACCATCGCTGTTATTACCTTGGTAAGTGTAATAAGCAATACCGTAATCAAGGCTTACTTGTTGGTTTAA
Organism: Pseudoalteromonas sp. meg-B1; assembly: GCF_003173795.1. Lineage (GTDB taxonomy): Bacteria > Pseudomonadota > Gammaproteobacteria > Enterobacterales > Alteromonadaceae > Pseudoalteromonas > Pseudoalteromonas undina. The sequence continues at coordinate 49,068 of NZ_QGQU01000002.1, forward strand.
CTGAATGTATCGGCCTACATATGCATCTAGTTCGAAGTCGGTATCATCACCAAAATCTACGTTTGATGCCCATACACCGGCATAAACACCGTTATCGTACGCATAGTCAAGACTTGCTTGTAGCGCTGGATCGTTATCTGTTTGAGTAACACCATTAAAGGTGTAATCAGATGCAGCAGTAATTGTTGTTGACCAGTTAGCTGCTGCTGTTGTTGATAAAACAGTTAATGGTAAAGCGATAAAAAGTTGTTTTAATTTATTGTTCATGTGATTTCCTAGCTGATAGTTTCTATTTTTGTGTAATCAATTTTATTCGCTTTAGGCGATCCTTCGATATTGCTGACTGTTTTAAGTTTGCTGTAGGCAATAAAACCAATGCAAATAAAGAATAACCCTATAACTAAAGCACCAACCCATTGAATTTGCAAAAACTCAAGTTTAAATAACAGTGTTAATAATGATAAAGCGACGACATTCATGGCAATATACTTAAATTTACCAAAGCGTTTTACAGTTAAGTTTAAATTATCTGTGTATAGACGGATCAGTGAATCAAGCGAGTTAATAACAAACACAATACCTACAAACACCATGGCAAAGTTTTTAATGCCTGCAGTTGGAATGCCCGCTTCGTGGTAGTGATATAACACACTGAACCAGATAGCGATTGGTATTGACGGGAAAATTAACATAGCGCCGAGTACTTGGTATGTTTTTAAACCACCCACAAAGCGTGATGTAAACTGGCCAATCATGATGCTCCACGCAAACCACCAAAATAGGTAAAACTCATGGTAATCATTCAGTGGTAATACAAACTCATTGATATTGGCAAAGTAATTACCAATTAATCCAATGTTTTTAGTAAATGCAGAGAGTTCGCTATCGCCAAATAAGAAGGCATCAGCCCACATAAAACCAATTAACGCGATAAACAACCAAGTAGTAGCAATACTTAAAAAGCGAACATATTTAATATCGGTGCTTGAATACACCGCAAAACAAATAGCGGCAAGCACGATTAAGTAAAACTCAGGAATAACATTTGAGCCGTCTCCGAGTTCAGGTAAATACCACGGTAGGTTGCTCAATAGTAAGTAAGCGGTAAACGCACAAGTACCAATGATGACTACGTTGTTTAAAAATTTAACCCATGGAATTTCAAAAAATTTTACTTTGGGTTCTATTACACAGAAATAAAAGCACGTAAGAAAATAAAATCCCCAAATTAAAAATCCCCAATAACCAAACTCAATAGAGAGAGGATTGGCAAATGCATATTCTGGGCTTGCTTTTATGTCTGCATAACCGGCAAATTCGGTTAAAGGAAACATAATGAGGCCAACGTCTAGGCCCGAGGTAAACAGGATTGCTATAAAGGTGAATGTTCTCACTGGTGTGACGCCTACTACGCGTACATTGCCCCATTTAATTAAAATAGCAACAATCGCAAGTAAGGTGAAAATAATGCCAGCATTAAGCCAAATAGTCATTATCGCCCTCCCAGAATGAATAAAAGTAACACATATATACTCCGTTTTTTATTGTGCTTGCATTAACACAGACATAACCTATTTATGCTTGTGAGCCACTGCAAGGCGCATAAAGGCACTCCTTAAAGCATTTTGCTTAAAAGAGTGGCCTTTATGGAAGGCTAAATTAAAGGGTTTTATTTCGTTGTGTAGTTTGCCAATTAGTGGCATTCACAACATCAACTCCTGTGTGAGCTAAGGGCTTATTTCCTAAAATAATATCAGCGGCTTTCTCGGCAACCATAATGGTAGGCGCATTTAAATTACCGTTAGGTATTGTTGGAAAAATTGACGAGTCAACCACACGCAAGCTTTGCATGCCATGCACTTGAGTGTTTGAATTAACCACCGCCATGCCGTCTTCACCCATTTTACAAGAGCAAGAAGGGTGGTAAGCACTTTCTACTGCTTGGCGAACAAAGGCATCAATTTGCTCATCAGTTTGAACTTGTTGCCCTGGTTGAATTTCTTCACCACGGAAATTGTCAAAGGCAGGTTGTTCAATGATTTCACGCGTTAAACGTACGCACGCTCTAAAGCCTTCAATATCATCTTGATGCTCTAGGTAGTTAAATACAATTTTAGGTGGCTGTGTTGGATCAGCTGATGCAATAGTGACACTGCCTCGGCTCTTAGGCTTGTTATGACCTACATGCACTTGAAAACCATGCCCTGCAAAAGCACTGCGTCCATCGTAACGCATTGCTGCCGGTAAAAAGTGATACTGAATATCTGGCCATTCAACACCGGGTTTTGAGCGGATAAAGGCACATGATTCAAAATGATTAGTTGAGCCTAAACCTTTACGGGTAAGCAGCCATTTTGCACCAATCAAGCCTTTTGAAAACAAGCCTAATTTACCGTTCAAAGTAATGGGTTGTTTACACTTATATTGAAAGTAAAACTCTAAATGGTCTTGCAAGTTTTGACCTACACCTGGTAAGTGATGCTTTACATCAACACCTGCTTTTTCAAGGGTTTGTGTATCGCCAATACCTGAAAGCTGTAGTAGGTGTGGCGAACCAATAGAGCCAGCACTTAAAATAACCTCTTTACTTGCTTGTGCTGTTTTTACTGCGCCATTGAGTTTGTATTCAACACCAGTTGCTTTTTTACCGTCTAAAATAACGCGCTGAGCAAGTGCACCGGTAACGATTGTTAAGTTGCTACGATGCTTAATTGGGTCTAAGTACTCGCGAGAAGCAGAGCTGCGCACACCGTTTTTAACAGTCATGTGCATAGGGCCAAAGCCTTCTTGTTGAGCACTATTGTAGTCATTTGTGGTTGAGTAACCAGCTTCTGCACCCGCTTCAATAAATGCAGTGTATAACGGGTTTTCCATGTTATTGCCGTTATTAACACCTAGTGGGCCTTTACTACCACGATGAGCATTTTCACCTAGGTAAAAGCTTTCTGCTTTTTTAAAATACGGTAAACACGCTTGGTAATCCCAGCCGTTAGCGCCGTGCTGTTGCCATTCGTCAAAATCTTTAGCATGGCCACGTACATACACCATGCCATTAATCGAAGATGAGCCACCAAGTACTTTACCGCGAGGGCAATGCATTTCACGGTTATCTAAGTGTGGCTCTGGTTGCGTATGAAATTGCCACGCAAACTTATCGGTATTCATTGGAATAGACAATGCGGTAGGCATTTTTATAAAGATACTTTTATCGCTGCCGCCGGTTTCAAGTAACAATACCTTGTTACTTGAATCTTCAGACAAGCGATTTGCTAGCACACAGCCAGCTGAGCCCGCGCCTACAATAATATAATCAAAGTTCATGATGATTCCTTAAAACGGGCTTTCTATGTCGGCCATACCAACATAAACAGACTTAGTTTGCGTGTAATGATCAAGTGTTTCTATACCATTTTCACGACCAATACCCGATTGCTTATAGCCACCCACTGGCATTTCTGCTGGCGAGTTACCGTAAGCATTAATCCAACAAATACCGGCTTGAAGTTGATGAATTACGCGATGAGCGCGTTTAATATCGCTAGTGAAAACGCCTGCAGCTAAACCTAAGTGAGTGCCGTTAGCACGTGCAATTACATCATCTTCATCATCAAATACTAAAACGCTCATTACTGGGCCAAAAATTTCTTCTTTAACGATGGTCATTTCATCGTTGCAATCAACAAACACTGTCGGCGCTACAAAATAGCCATCTGGTGCAGATGCTGGAGAAAGCGTTGAACCACCGGTTAATAATGTTGCACCTTCTTTAAGGCCTTTGTCGATGTAACTCATCACTAAATCTTGATGCTTCTTAGAAATAAGCGCGCCAAAGTTAGTATTTAAATCTTGCGGGTCACCGGCAATAATATTGTTTTCGGTACGTGTTTTAAGTTCATCAATAAATTGTTGATACACATTCTTGTGAACATAAATACGAGTGCAGTTCGTACAAATTTCACCTTGGGTATAAAAGTTACCTAGCATGGCAGCACTTACTGCTTGCTCAATGTTGGCGTCATCAAATACTAATAATGGCGATTTACCACCTAGTTCCATAGTCACATCTTTTAATGTGCCTGCAGCACTGGCGACTACTTTTTTACCGGTACCTACTTCACCAGTAAATGATACTTTTTCAATATCTTGATGTGCAGTAAGCCATTGGCCTACTTCACCGGCGCCTTGAACTACATTAAATACGCCAGCAGGGACGCCTGCTTCAATAAACACCTCGGCTAATTTAATTGCACCAAGCGGCGTTTCTTCAGACGGCTTAAAAATAAATGCATTACCCGCTGCGAGGGCTGGGCCTGATTTCCAACATGCAATTTGTAATGGGTAGTTCCATGCACCAATACCGGCACAAATACCTAAAGGCTCTTTGCGTGTGTAGTAAAAGTCATCGCCAACCATTTGTTGTTGACCAACTTGTGCAGGGGCAAGACCTGCAAAATATTCAATTACATCTGCGCCTGTTTCAACATCTACGCAGTTAGCTTCTTGCATTGGTTTACCAGTATCGAGTACTTCAACCAGTGCAAGCTCATCATTGCGCTCGCGTAAAATAGCAACGGCGTTTAGTAAAATACGGCTGCGCTCAATAGGGGTCATCGCTGACCAAACTTTAAAGCCTTGTTTTGCACTTTCTATCGCTGCGTTTTGAACATGCTGGTCAGCGACTTCAACGGCATAAATTACCTGGCCGGTTGCAGGATTTACTACATCAAATGTTTCGCCGCTTTTATTTGCAAGGAATTGGCCGTTGATAAAGTTTTGATAGATAGGTGTAGTCACGTTAGGCTCCATATTGCTTGATAAGTGAATGCACGTAGTTTTTAGCTAGTGATTCACTGTGTTTAAACTGATTTTCGTCTGATTGGCTTAATACGGCACGAAGCCATAAGCCATCAATCATTGCTGCGGTTAATTCAGCCGCGAGGGTTGCTTGCGCTAAAGGCATTAATTGCTTAAATGAAACGGTTAAATTGCTTTGCAAGCGTTTACTGTTTACATTTTGTAAACGATGAAGTTCCTTATCGTGCATTGATTGCGCCCAAAAACTTAACCACGTCCGAGTGGTGTCTTTTCGTTGTTGTACTAGCGCAAAGTTTGATTCAACAATAAACATTAACCTTTGAGTTGCTGTGGTATTTTCATTAACCTTACTAATTAAGTCGTCTTTCAAGTTCGAGAGTAAGTAACGCACAGTTGCTTCAATTAGCCCCTGTTTCCCACCAAAGTAATGGCTAATTATGCCTGATGACATTCCAGCATTTTTACTAATACTATTGATCGTAGTCGCCTGTAATCCTTTTTGAGCAACTGACTCTATAGTCGCGTCAATTAGCTGCTGACGCCTTACAGGTTCCATTCCAACTTTAGGCATAATTTTTATTAATTGATCGTTCAATAAAGATAAGCTTAAGGTAATAGCTCTAACAATTCAAGGCTTGTGTAAATGGTAAGAGAGTAAAGTATGGATAAATAATTAACAAAATGAGTATGAAATGATGCAAAATTAACAACTCAAGACCTTGTTTAAAGTCTTTAAATAACAATGGTTTGTATGTTTTGTTGGTGTTGTTCTTTATAGTGTAATCAATTCTTTACGAGGTGAGTGAAACTTTTAGTGATTTATTTGTTAGTGCGATAACTATTAGAGTACTAATTGTATTTTTTACCAGCAGGGCATTTATATAAAGGTAAAGGGAATAGATATGTTGTTGCGATCAAAATCCGGTTTCAAAGAGAAATATGGGAGGTAAATTAAACAAATGTTAACGCGAAGTAGGGGGAAAATAAGGCGCTGTTTAGCTTTCAACAACACCTTTAAATAATAAGGGATAACGTCTTAAACGATTGCCAATATAGTCATCGGCCATAATCTGCTCACAAATTTCGTCGATGTTATCAGTCGCTTCAAACACCCAATCAAAACGTTCAATCGCGAGCAAAAAACCGCGCTTTAAGTGTGTTTGTTCGCGGTAATAAGCAAGATTCTTTTTTATCAGTTGCAGCTTTTCAGGTTCAGCTTTTAATTGCACAATAACTTGGTGAATAAACTGCAAATTGCGCGAACTAGTTGGTCTGTTTCGTCTATTTGTTGGTCGCATTACTCTTCGTTGGCTATGTTGTAAAGTTTCTTCAAAAAATCGTCTTTGTGTTTGTCATGTTCGTAATCTAAATGGTAGGTATTATGAAATCCAAAGCGTAATAACACGCCACTGCCTTGTAAGTAAACGGTATAGCCGTCTATATCAGAAAATGCAGTGACCCCCTGATAAAGCTTACCTTCTTCTGTGGTTTCACCTCGTTGCTGGATACGTTCGTAAACCGCTAGAATCTGTTTGTTGTCGATTTCATTTTTCATTGTCTGCACCTTTATTTACTCTTTCATACGCTATAGATATGCGGGTCGATCATCATAAAAACAATAGTCAAGAATGTGTGATATTGCTTTGCTATTTTTAATTTATAAATTATGCTCAGAGCTCACTCTATGTTGAGCTTTTACCATGATAGACAAGGCGTTACTTTTAAAAACTCGTGACTTATCCGACCAACTCATTGCGCTGCAAACCCCAATTAGAATTCTCGATGCAATTAATTGGGATAAACAGACTAAAGAAGAGTTTTTTAGGCAAAAATGCCAAAAAAATCCTTTAATAGACCGTGCTTACTACCAACAGCGCGATTTAGGGTTTGTGCCTAGTGAGTTGCGCCAAGCATTTTCAACACTGCACCGAAATATTATTAATCAGTTGGGGCAATTAAACCCAATAACTCAATATATGGGTAAAATGTGTAGCGAATATAAAACAGTGCTTAATATGCTGGAGTACCGAGGTACTGCCGAATTTCATGACTTGTCGGTAGAGCTTTTTGGGCATCCAAAAGACCTTTTTCATGCCGCTGAGCCTTCGTTATCTGAGCTTGCTAATATGCTTGAGCAGCCATTAAAAAGTTTGCTTGATGCGAACATTTTGCCTGAAGATCCTAAAAATATTGATGCCAGTGATGCGGTGCGTATTTTGTCTGAGCAGGTCAATGCCAGTATGCAAGGGATTAATGTGGAAGTAATGCTTAGTGATGGAATTGTCAGTGATGCGGCAGCAGGAGCTAACAATATAAAGCTTAATCAAGATGTTAAGTTTTCTCAGCGCGAATTAGATATTTTAGAGGTGCACGAGGGCTGGATCCATGTAGGCACCACTCAAAATGGCTTAGCGCAACCTTATTTAACTTGTTTGAGTAAAGGCACGCCAAGCTCTACCGTTACCCAAGAAGGGCTTGCAGTACTGACCGAAATAATTACTCTTAAATCAACACCACGTCGCTTATCAAAATTAGTAAACCGTATTCAAGCTGTCACCAAAGTGATTGATGGTGCTGAGTTTGTAGATATATACCGAGATTATGTAGCACAAGGGTTATCAAAAGACGACAGCTACACCCTTGCACAGCGTGTATTTAGAGGTAGCACCGCAACCGGCTTACCGTTTACTAAAGACATTGCTTATATAAAAGGCTTTGTATTGGTTTATAACTTAATTCGGGTGGCGATACAGCTTGGCAGAATTGACCAATTACCGCTATTGCTGGTGGGTAAAATATCAATTGATGACTTTAGGTTAATATCGCAACTACATGATTTAGGTGTGATTGAAAACCCACAATTTGTGCCGCCTCATTTTAAAGATTTAAGAGGACTTGCTACGTGGCTGAGCTTTGGTCGTTTTATTGGTAACTTGTCATTTGAACAATTAGAAAACGACTACAAGCCGTTGTTTTTATGATTTATAAGTGAGCTTTTTCTCAGAAACAAAAAAAGCCCAAAAATGGGCTTTTTTTAATTTAGCACAACTCAGTTAACGTGCGTTTGTGCTCTCGAAAATTTTATCTGCAGAGGCTGCAACAAATCCAGTGTAAATTTCACCATCAGGTTTTGGATAACGAATAGCAAACTCGTAAAAACAGCTAGGAATGCGCATATCGCCATCGCTAAAGGTCACAGCGTATTCATCAGCTAATGTTGATGATTGCTCTAATAGCACTTCTGGTGAGCCTTTTACTTCGCCTCCTGAGGTATTAAGTGCAAAACCGGCATCTTTAAGAGCTTGGTTTACATCATGGATGTTATCAAATTTAGCTAAGGTATTAATGTTCACAGTAAAATGATTTGCACGGTAACCCCACGCAGACATCCAGGCTGCATATTCGCTCTCAGCTAATAACTTTTTGTATGTATCGGTGCTTACTTGCCAATGTGTGCCTGAATATAAAAAATTATCGGCAGTCACAGCGCTTTCGTCAATTTGTGCCACCATATCCGTAACGATTGCTTGTAGCTCAGGCGAACATTTTTCAACTAATAATTCAGAAATAAACACTTTTGGCTGTGTCGGATCGCTATGCTCATAATGCTTGGCGTAGAGTTTTTTTGCTTCAAAGTGATATTCACCACATTCTTTATAACCAATAGCTAAAAAGTGCGCAGCTAGTTTTTCAAGGCCTACTTTTTCTATGTTAAAAGTACGCAGTGCAATATGGTCGTTAATAATGTCGTCTTTTTGCGTTGAGCCTAATAAGTCATGAATTTTATCAGCTGATGGCGTTACTGTTAGGTAGTTTTGCCATAAGTTATCAAATAATGTGTTTACATCAGTATGCATGGTAAATCCTTAAATTTTCTAAAATTGTTATTCAATAATTAAGCCCGGCGCGAGGGTTTGCGGTAAGTTAACTTTTTCTGACTCTACTGAGGCCACTGGGTATGCGCAGTAATCAGCAGCATAGTATGCACTAGCTCTGTGGTTACCACTGGCACCTATGCCACCAAATGGCGCTGCGCTTGATGCGCCTGTAATAGGGCGGTTCCAGTTAACAATACCGGCACGAATACGTTTTAAAAAGTGGCTGTAATCATCTTCGCTGTCTGCAAGTAAACCTGCAGATAAACCAAAGCTGGTGTTATTCGCCTCTGCTATAGCGCTATCAAAGTCAGTGTAACGATATACTTTAATTAGCGGGCCAAAGTGTTCTTCATCGGCGATTTCATCGATTTTAGTGACATCAATAATACCTGGGCTGACAAAGCCAGTGCCTGGTTTTAATTGTTTAAGCTCAACGAGTACCTCAGCACCTTGTTTAACTAGGTCAGCTTGCGCTGCAACCATGCCTAAGGCGGCTTTTTCACTGATCATGGCACCCATAAATGGTTGATCGTCAGCAAAGCTATCATCTACAAGGATATTTTTGGTTGCGCTGATCAGCTTTTCTAAAATAGCATCGCCATTGGCTGATTTTTCAATAAATAATCGACGTGCACAAGTACAACGCTGACCCGAAGTAATAAAGCCCGATTGAATAATATCGTGAACGGCTGCGCTCACATCAGCAACATCTTTAACCACTAGCGGGTTATTACCTCCCATTTCAAGCGCTAAGATTTTACCTGGATGGCCTGCAAATTGTTTATGTAATAAATGCCCTGTGTTTGAGCTACCAGTAAAGAATAAGCCATCGATACCTTGATGTGAGGCAAGCGCTTTACCTGTTTCCAGTTCACCTTGAACAAGGTTTATAACCCCAGCAGGTAAGCCTGCTTTTAGCCACAGCTCTAAAGTAAACTGGGCTACGTGAGGAGTTAGTTCTGATGGTTTAAACACCACGGTATTACCCGCTAAAATAGCAGGGACAATATGACCGTTTGGTAAATGCCCAGGGAAATTATATGGGCCAAAAATAGCCACTACACCATGTGGTTTGTGGCGAATAAAGGCTTTTGCGCCAGGGATTGGGTTTTCGGTTGTGCCAGTTCGCTCATTGTAAGCACGGATAGCAATAGCAACTTTGCCTGTCATCGCACCGACTTCTGTGCGCGTTTCCCATAGTGGTTTACCTGTTTCACGAGCAATAATGCTAGCAAATTCTTCGCTGTGTTCTTTTAATTGGGCAACAAAGTTTTCTAAAATGGTAATACGTTGTTCAATTGGCATATCTGCCCATTGAATTTGCGCGGCTCTTGCCGCTTCAATAGCACTGCTAACTTGTTCGGGGCTGGCACCATTACCTTGCCAAACAACTTCGCCATTGCTTGGATTAACAGAATTAAAAGCAGGGCCTTGGCCTGCGTGCCATTGGTTATTAATTAGTTGTGTGTTCATAAATAGTGTTACAGGCGGAAAAATCGCGCTGCATCTCCTTGATTTAAATGAAGTGCATCAGCTACTTCTTGGCTGATAACTAAGGTGTGCTTTGCTTGATTATAATGAGCGTGTTTAGTGAACGTGGCTCTAAAGTCGCTAACCCCTTGATTACAAATAGCAAGGGTATCTGAGCTTTGCTCATTAATATGTTCAAGTTCACCAATGGTAATTGGGCACACTTGTGAATCACGAATACTGCGAATATTACCGAGCTTTGCCTCTACCGTGGGACCTGCGTCAAACAAATCAACGTAGCCACGATGTTCAAACCCTTCTTTTTCAAGCAACTTAAGTGCAGGCTTGGTTTTATCATGAACATGACCAATCACCGCTTGTGCTTTTTTACTTAGCAAGTTTACATAGATAGGGTATTTAGGCATAAGCTCGCTAATAAATACTTTATCGCCTAAACCAACTAAGTGATCAGCTTGTGGAAATTCAATACTAAAAAAGTGTTCTTGTAACCATTGCCAAAATGGAGAGTGCCCCTGTTCATCACTCACGCCACGCATTTCAGCAATTACAGTGTCGGCAAAGCGTTCACTATGTTGTGCCATAAATAAAAAGCGTGAACGTGATAAAAACCGCCCTGTTAAGCCTTTTCTGCTGTCTTCACGTAAAAATAAAGTACATATTTCTGAGCAGCCTGTGTAGTCATTACACATACTTAAAATATCAACGGTATTGTAAACGTTTAAGGTGGGTGAATGATGGACAGTTTTACCTAAATGGTAGTGATACAAAGGCACAGACAAACCGACGGCCGCTTCTATGGCGGTAGTACCAATTACTTTGCCAGTGTCACTGTCTTCTAAAACAAATAAATAGCTTTCATCGATAGGCTTATTTACATTTTTAGTAAAGCTGTTTTGTGCACGGTCTATTTTTTCTTGTAGTTGTCCATCATCGACAGGTAAAGAGGTAAAACCATGGCCTGATTCAATGGCAATCTCTTTAAGTGCTGCAAAATCATTGACAGTAATAGGACGTAATACTTGCATTAACTACTTGCTCCAATAAAGCCCTGAGGTAAACATTTATCTCAGGGCTTTATATGTTTTACTTAGTGATTAACCGTTTACAACTTCGCTTACTGCTTTTTCAAAGCGAGCTAAGCCTTCCTTAATATCCTCAAATGGGATTACTAATGAAGGTGTAAAGCGGATAACGTTCATTCCGGCTACTAAATTCATTAAACCGTTATTAGCACTTGCAACTAAGAAGTCGCGAGCACGGCCTTCAAATTTTTCATTTAATGCAGCACCAATAAGTAAGCCTTTACCACGGATTTCACTAAATACATGGTATTTTTCGTTAATGGCATTTAGACCATCACGGAACATTTGTTCACGTTCTTTTACGCCATTTAAAACTGCAGGGGTATTTACTGTATCAAATGCAGCTTCTGCAACAGCACATGCCAATGGGTTACCACCGTAGGTAGAACCATGAGTCCCTATTTTTAGGTGTGCTGCAATTTCAGTAGTCGTGATCATAGCGCCAATTGGGAAACCGCCACCTAATGCTTTAGCCGTGGTTAAAATGTCAGGAATAACATCTAGGCCTTCGTATGCGTATAAGTGACCTGTACGGCCAACACCCGTTTGCACTTCATCAAAAATAAGCAGTGCGTTGTGTTTAGTACACAGCTCACGTACTTTTTGTGCAAACTCATTGGTTGGTGGCACAATACCGCCTTCACCTTGTAATGGCTCCATCATTACTGCACAAGTGTCATCGCCAATTAAGGCTTCAAAGGCAGCAATATCATTGTAGTCACAATGAACAATATCAGCAGGCTTTGGCCCAAAACCATCAGAATAAGCGGCTTGGCCACCTACAGTTACAGTGAAGAAAGTACGGCCATGAAAGCCTTTATTAAAAGCGATGATCTTAGACTTTTCAGCACCAAATTTGTCCAAGGCAAAGCGACGCGCTAACTTTAAAGCCGCTTCGTTTGCTTCAGCTCCTGAGTTTGCAAAGTAAACTTTTTCTGCAAAGGTAGCATCAACCATTTTCTTAGCTAAGCGAAGTGCTGGCTCATTGGTCATTACATTTGCTAAGTGCCAAATTTTTTCGCCTTGCTCTTTTAGTGCGCCCACTAATGCAGGGTGACAATGACCTAAACAATTAACCGCAATACCACCGGCAAAATCGATAAATTCGTTGTTATTTTGATCCCACACGCGTGAGCCTTCACCACGAACGGGAATAACTGCAGATGGGTTGTAATTAGGGACCATTACGTCGTTAAATAAATCTCTGGTTACTTGCATTTTTACACCTAAATTAATCACATAAAAAACGTTGCTGAAAAATAACGATAAGCTCAGGCTTATTCAGCAATACAATGCGTTCATACTTATTAAAAATGTCATTATCAAAGGTTATGGATTAAATTTGCAGTGCTATTTTGTGAAAAATGATTAGAATAATAGTCAAAATAACGAACCTTATTAGCATTATGATAACTCCCCAAGATAAAAAGCTACTATCAGTATTAAAAACGAACGCTAGAGCAAGTATTTCTGACCTTGCAAGGCATTTAAATTTATCCCGCTCAACAGTGCAAAGTCGCATGCTTAAGTTGGAGCAAAGCGGGGTGATTAAAGGGTATAACGTTGACTTTGGAGATGATTTTTTAAATAGCTTAGTTTCTGCACATGTCTCAATAAAGGTCAAACAAAAGCTAACGACTAAAACCAACGTAGAGTTAAAACAAATAGATGCCATATCTCAGTTGTATGCAATTAGCGGTGAATTTGATTTAATTGCCATTGTCGAAGCTCAAAATCTCGAGCAGTTAAGCCACTTATTAGACGATATAGGTAATTTAGATGGGGTAGAGCGCACTCGTTCATCGGTTATTTTAGAAACCAAATTTAAGCGTTAATTAGATTTATTTCTAACCATTCAGTGAGTATTAATTATTTGCATTTAGGCTCACTTAATTGTAATCTCCCCGTTATTAGAAACAAGGATTGTTTTTGACCAAATCAATAGGCTTTTCGCCCCTGCATTTGCCACAATCCTCCAATACTGAACAAACCTGATAAGTATAGTTATTACATGCAAGAACACTAGTTGATTACAATGTGAGAAACAGGACGTTTTGGCAAAACAGCTCAAAAACATTACAAGGAAATGTTATGAAATACACAACACTAGCTGCTGCAGCCTTATTAATAATAGGTGGCTCATATTTAAGTGCAAAGGCCACTTTATTTGACTCAAGCGATAACATAACGGTTGAAACTTACAGCGACATATTTTTTAAACTAGAATCCTCACCCGTCAATATTGATGAGATTATTACTGGCGCGAGTCAGTTTGCCAATAGCTTATGTGATGAAAGTATTTATCAAGAAGTTATTGGTGAGTCAGTAAACTCATGTAAGCAAAAATTCAAACAATCACAAGCGCAATGTGCTGACTTTATTACAAAAAATAGTCAGGCTATGTACACTGATAAGGTTGCCATAACGCTCGTATCTGAAAAATTTATAAATTGCATGACGAATAGCTAAGTTATATTTTGTTCAAATTTTGCCCGAAACTCCCTATTTGACTGGGTGACATTGGTATTTCAATATTTTAATTAGCATATTATACCCTGTGGTCTATGCTGAATTTATGAGTTGTTAATGCCCAGTTTGCTTTAGGGAGTACAATGCAAGAAAATTTACTAAACTCAGTTATCAAAATAACAAAAAACAGAGACGTAGACTCACTTGAATACAGCTTGATATCGACCATCCAAGAGTTTATTGGGTGTAAAGAAGTTTCAGTTTATAAAGACATAGAAGTTCAGGGTCAACTTACCATTGAACAAAGCCTATGTTTGAAAGTGACTGGTGAAAAGCAATTTGAGTGGGTACAACGACAAATTGTTGCACACCCCGAGGATGAGCTTCTATCATGCTTACGTTCTGCTTGCATTATCACGGTGCAATCAACAGATGGCATCGAACGCCGTTGGTTACCCATTACCCGCCAAGAGAAAACAGTCGCCGCAATTTCTGTGGTTTCAAACAGCCTAGATAGTCCAGCCCAGGTGATGTTAAATGCTTTTTGTCGTATTTTTGAAAATTATTTAGTGATTCTTCATGAAAACGAAAGAGATAAATTAACAGGACTATTAAATAGACAAACTTTTGAAAAAAAAATAAAACAACTGATTGAAAAACAAGTATTAAAAGTCCACAGTTCTTCCCGAGATGAGGGTAAAAGGCAACAAAAATACGCATCTACATCTTGGTTAGCTATTTTAGATATTGATCATTTTAAAAATATAAACGACAAGTATGGTCATATTTGCGGTGATGAAGTACTGCTGATATTAGCGCAAAAAATGCGTCACTTTTTTCGTTCAACCGATTTAATTTTTCGCTTTGGTGGTGAAGAATTTGTGATTGTTTTTGAGCCCACTGATGCAGATTCCATATGTAATAAAATGGCAGAATTTTTACAACTCGTCAGAAATACTTCGTTTCCTTTTGTTGAAAACATGACGATCAGTGCTGGTTTAGCACGTATTAGCCCTTATGATTTCCCAATCACTGTAATAGAAAGCGCCGACAAAGCACTGTATTACGCTAAAAATAATGGCCGAGATAAGTTTTGTGTATACGAAGATTTAATCGCTGAACAGCTAATCAACGTACAAGAAAACGATTCAGAAATAGATTTATTTTAACCTACTGGGCTTGTGCGTGGCTTCGCTGTACCTTTACCTTAGTAACTTGATCGAGCTTTAAAAAATAAACATTACCGCCAATGCCTTTAAATTCCTCATCGGTAAAGGCAATTGTATTATCATCATAAAACGTGATCGCTTCTTTTTGGGTCACAATACCAAGATCAATTTTAGACACATCACCAGAGAAAAACTTATCCCCTTTAAAATTTTCAAACAGCCAAATGCTGGTTGAGTCTAGTAGCGCAAGTTTTTTTCTATCTGGGCTAAGTGCTGCAGAGGTGATCCAGCATAACTTTTCCATGGTGGTGCAGGTTCTAAATGAGTCAATTAGCTGGGCGTCAAAATTTGCTGCATGATCGCCTACTTTGTAAACATTGGTAATACCATCAAAGGGTTCAGTTCGGTTTTTAGTAAATAAATATAAGTGCCGGCCAAAAGCGACAAAAGCTTCTAAGTCATAATTGCGTTGATCAGGTTGTATTGGACTGCCGTCTAATTCTGGGTAGGTAAATTTAATTATCTCGGCTTCAGTGGTATTTGTTTTAATATCAATCGGGTTTTCTATTTTATAAATGGTTAGCCACTTGCGTTCATTTTTATTATTACCAAAGTCACCCAAGAAAAAATGACCAAACTTATTTTGTGTCATGTCCTCCCAATCAATGTTTTTTGCGTTGCTGACTAAAATTTCTTTAGCGATAGAGCCATCGTCATTGAGTCTATATAGCTTAGGTTCGTCGCCACTGTCATTAATAGCCCACAGACGTTTATATTTATCAAACTCAATGCCGGAAATTTCTTTTAACTTTGGGTCTACAGAGACAAGCTTTTTACTATATAGTGTATAAATTGAACTACCCACAACAGCGATGGTAGTGAGAAAAACAATAACAGAGGTAATAAGAATGCTTTTTTTAATCATAGTTTTTAAATATTTATCGGCATTGGCTAGGTAGATAATTATTATCGCTGATGATGTGGTTAAGCTAAAGGTTTTTTAACCTCAATGCGGTAATAAAAAACGATTATGTGTGAATTGTTGTAAAAGAAATTTAATCGGGTGTAGTTGGTTTAAAAATTGCTCAGTTAAAGAGCTTACCTAAAAACCTGTTTAAAATGGTTAAAAACTGCACCAACCTAGTGCGGTAAAATAAATAACGCACTGTAATAATGCGTAAATAAAGTTTTGTTTAACTCTAAGCTTGTTTTTATGTGAATGAATGGATTCCACATCGCCTATTTAAGCTGTTTGGCCTGTGGCAAAGATGAATAACCCTTACGGTTTAGTTGGAGCCTATTATGTTGAATAAACGCTTTTTTAAGACAAAAAACGAAGCAGAAGTCACGTTTGAATTTTCTCATCCTGATGCTGATGATGTCTGTTTACTTGGGGAGTTTAATGATTGGCAGCCAGTGCCAATGAAACTTAATAAAAAGTTGGGTGTGTTTAAGTGTAAACAGCGTTTGCCTGTTGATAAAGAGTTTCACTTTCGTTATTTGATTAATGGTAAGCAGTGGGATAACGACCATCAGGCTGATGGTTATCGGGCTAATAATTTTGGTTCAGAGAACAGTATAGTAAATACACAACGCATTAATTAAGGCTGGTGAATGGACGCACTATCGCAATTATTTTATTTGCATGGAATAGGCTATGAATACACTAAGTACACTGGTGAACACGTTGTTTTTAGCGAACAAACGCGCAAGTTAGCCTTGCAGTGTTGTGGCGTTGACACCAGTGATGCAGAGCAAATAGATAAGTTAAATTACCAATTAGATGCGGCCACTTGGTTAACGCTTGCACCGGCTGTTAGCTTAGTAAAACAGCCTAGCAATGTGCTTAAAGTACGTATTAAAGAAACCGACGCGCACCATAAAATTACGCTTAACATACCTGCATTAAATATTAAGCTACAATTTGAACAAATTGCTGACTATGCGCCATTAGGCGAGTATTTTTTAAATGACTGCCGTTATATTGAAATAGCGTTGCCACTTACCCATTTACCTACGGGTTATTATGATGCGTTTCTAACCATGGGTGAACAATCAGCAAGTACACAAATTTGGTCTATCCCGGAAAAGGTGTATCAAATTGCGGATAAAAAACGCTTTGGCTTATCAATTCAGTTATATACATTAAAAAACCAAGCTGGAATGGGGATTGGCGACTTTAATGATTTACTTGAATTAACCACGCTGTGTGCAAAACAAAAAATGGATTATATTTTACTTAATCCACTGCACTTATTATTTGCAGATAACCCAGAGTGCGCTAGTCCCTATAACCCCAGTAACCGCGCGTTACTCAATCCATTGTATATAGCAATTAACTTATCGCCAGATAGTATTAACAACCCCGCTTTAGATGATTACTTGTCCTCTTGTTGTTTAACGTCGCACAGCGAGCAAGATATAATCTTTATTAATTATAAAACGGTTACTGAGCAGAAATATAATGCCTTTAAACTGCTTTTTGTGCATTTTCAACAACAGGGTAGTCAAGCACGGCATAACGAGTTTACTGCATTTTGTAAACAGCACCGTGATGTACTTGCTATGCTAGAAACCACAGAACCGACATTCGACCATTACCTGCAATGGCAAGCACATAGCCAACTCATACTGTGCCAACAACATTGTATCGACCAAGGAATGGCGATTGGTTTGATTAACGACTTAGCAGTTGGCTGTGCTAAAGAGGGCAGCGAATATAAACATCAGCAGAAACTGTTTAGCCAAGATGCGACTGTAGGAGCTCCACCGGATCCTTGGGCTGAAAGTGGCCAAAATTGGGGTTTGCCAGCAATAAATCCTCAGCGCCTTGCTGACAATAACTATTACTTTTACCGCTCACTTATACGCGCCAATATGAATGCTGTGGGTGGATTACGCATTGATCATGTTATGGCAATTAGACGTTTATGGTGGTGCTTTAACAATAATAACAGCCAAGATGGTTGCTATGTTTACTATCCATTCGAGCACTTGTTAGCTATTTTGAAAATAGAATCTCACCTAAATAAGGCTGTCGTGATAGGCGAAGATTTAGGTGTTGTGCCACCTGAAGTAAAAGAAGCGCTGGTGAGCAGTGGAATTTTTTCAAACAGTTTATTTTATTTCGAAAAACAACAGAATGATGAATTTGTTAATCGTGATGAGCTTAGCGAACAATGCCTGCTGATGATTGCCAATCATGACGTACCGCCATTTGTTGGCTGGTGGCAGCATAGTGATTTAACCCTCAAACAACAGTATCAGCTGATTGATGCCGCTAAACACCAGCAGCTAGTGCTGCAACGTCAACAAGAGCAACAACGGTTAGTTGATTTTATTAATGCACAAGGCACACATTCTGACATGTCATTAAACACCGATGCTTTTGCGATTTATAGCGCGCTGGCTTTGTGTTTAGCAAAGTCGCCATCGCGATTATTTGCCCTACAAATTGATGACTTAGACAAACAATGCTACCCAGTTAATATTCCGGGTACAGATAAAGAATATCCCAATTGGAGACGGGTGTTAACACATACGTGCGAGGATATTTTTACTGATAATGCATCACTTTTGACTGCAATACATTCAATGAGGAATGGGTAAATGGGCAGTATAAAAAATATGAAATCAGCGCCTTTGGCTGATTATGACGCACAAGTTACTGCGCTCGCAGCAGGACGCTTTAAAGACCCGTTTAGTTTTTTAGGAGCGCACAGTACACAAAGCGGCATAGAAGTTCGAGTGTATTTGCCAGCAGCACTGCAGGTTGAGTTGTTAATTGGTGATCAAACAATTACTGCATTGCGCTATAAACAAAGTGATTTATTTATAGCTGAGCTATCAAGCATGCCGAGCAGTGTGTATCAATGCCATGTTAGCTATAAAAGCAATAATATTACCTTTTACGATGAATACAGTTTTAGTAGTACCCTTGATGAGCAAGCAATGTACTTGTTCAATGAAGGGAGTCTTGAGCATGCTTATGCGCACTTAGGCGCGCAATTTATTACACAACAAGGCGTTGACGGTGTTCGTTTTTGTGTGTGGGCGCCAAATGCTGCCAGCGTTTCAGTGATTGGTGAATTTAACTTTTGGCAGTCCAATCGTCACTTTATGCGATTTCATCCGGCCAGTGGAGTATGGGAGTTATTTATCCCGGAGCTGTGCGCCGATATGTGCTACAAATTTGCTATCACCACACTCAGTGGTGAAGTTTTAGATAAAGCCGATCCCTTTACTTTTAAAATGCAGCAAGCGCCAGGTACAGCAAGCATTTTACAATACAAACCCACCCCTATCACGCTTAGTGAACAAGCGATCAAAAATAGGCAAAAGCGTAATCATATTGATGCCGCTATTAGTATTTATGAAGTGCACTTAGGTTCTTGGCAACGCGCTGAGCATAATCGTTATTTAAGCTACAGCGAGCTGGCAGATAAGCTTGTAAGTTACGTGGTTAAAATGGGGTTTACGCATTTACAACTTATGCCTATCAGTGAATACCCGTTTGATGGTTCTTGGGGTTATCAGCCGGTAGGCTTGTTTGCGCCTACAAGCCGCTTTGGTGATTACAACAGCTTTAAATACTTAGTTGAGCAATGCCATAAAGCCAATATCGGTATTTTACTGGATTGGGTGCCGGGGCACTTTCCAAGCGACCCTCATGGGTTACATTGTTTTGATGGCACCCATTTATATGAACATGCTGATATGCGTCAAGGGTTTCACCCTGATTGGAATACCTATATTTATAATTACGATCGCCCTGAAGTTAAAAGCTTTTTAATATCAAATGCAATGTATTGGCTCAGTCAATTTGGCATAGATGGACTGCGAGTAGATGCGGTGGCATCTATGTTGTATCTTGATTACAGCCGAAAAGAAGGGCAATGGGTAGCTAATTGCTTCGGTGGCAGAGAAAACTTAGGGGCTATTGAGTGCCTTAAACAAGTAAACATACGCAGTTATAAAAATAACCCCGGTATTATGATGGTGGCTGAGGAGTCAACGGCGTGGCCCGGAGTAACGCAAAGCGTTGAGCATAATGGTTTGGGCTTTGGTTACAAATGGAATATGGGCTGGATGAACGACAGTCTGCATTACATGCAACAAGACTCACTATTTAGGAAATACCATCATCATAAAATGACATTTTCTATGGTGTATGCTTTTAGTGAAAATTACATTTTACCACTGAGTCATGATGAAGTAGTCCACGGTAAAGGTTCACTTCTAAACAAAATGCCCGGTGACGATTGGCAACAGTTTGCTAATTTACGGGCTTATTATGCGTTCATGTGGGCGCATCCAGGAAAAAAACTTCTGTTTATGGGCGCCGAAATAGCACAGCGAAAAGAGTGGGATCATGACAATTCAATAGACTGGCACTTGCTTGAACACCAAAGTCATCAAGGTATTCAAGATACGGTTAAACGCCTTAATCATGTGTATCAAGCACATCCAGCACTTTATGAGCTTGATAGTTGCGCTACTGGTTTTTCATGGATAGATAATAATAACAGTCAGCAAAGTATATTTAGCTTTATTCGTTATGCCAAAAGTGCTGATGATTTTATGGTTATTGTCGCTAATTTTACCCCTACAGCATATCAACACTTTACTTTAGGCGTGCCTGCTGAAGGCAGTTATAAGGTGATATTAAATACTGATGAGTCATGTTTTTTTGGCTCAGGCATTAATATCACTGATGAGCCAAGCCAACTTATTCATTCAATTAATCAACCAAGCCATGGCTTTGATCACAGTATTACATTACAGATGGGTGGCTTAACCACTGTTTACTTACAAAAGGTGAATGATGAGTAATTGCTTTGAGGTTACCCATGGTGCATCTCTTCCATTGGGATCGACTGTACAAAACAACGGCGTCAACTTTGCCTTATACGCCCCTAATGCAAGCCAAGCTTTTGTTTGTTTATTTGATAAAAGTGGCCATACAGAAATATTAAAAATAGCTATGAATATTAATGAAGGCGGGGTGTGGAGTATTCACGTTGCGCCACTCAGCGCTGGCGCATTATATGGCTTTAGGGTTGATGGTGAGTATAACCATGAAAAGGGCATGTTATTTAATGAACATAAGTTGCTGATTGACCCTTATGCAAAAGACTTGTTTAACGAGTTTACTTGGAGCGAGCGCCATTACGGACAAATGCCGATAGGCACTAAAAGCGAGGTTAATAATGCGATAGATATGCCTAAATCTAAAGTGACTACATCGGTTGCTTATACCAATAAAAAGCCACAGCATAGCTGGGCTAATACGGTAATTTATGAGTGTCATGTAAAAGGTGCTACCTGTCGTCATCCAGGTATTCCAAAAGTACAGCAAGGCACGTTTTTAGGCCTAAGCCACCCGTGCTTTATTGAGCATTTAAAAAGTTTAGGGGTGACCGCTATTGAGCTTTTGCCTGTGCATGCGTTTATAAGTGAACAGTTTTTAATTACTAAAGGCCTGCAAAATTACTGGGGCTACAATAGCATCAATTTTTTTACTCCCCACAAAGACTATTTGGTTAATGACGATATAAACGAATTTAAACAGATGGTCAGCGAACTACATCGCGCCAATATTGAAGTTATTTTAGATGTTGTATACAACCATACTGCTGAGGGCGGCAGTGATGGACCTATATTGTCTTTACGTGGCTTCGATAACCTCACTTATTATCGCACTATTAATGGGCAGCCCAATGTATACATAAACGATACTGGCTGTGGTAACACCTTAAATATTGATCATCCAAAAACCTTGCAATTGGTTCTTGATAGCTTGCGGTATTGGGTAGAAGTTATGGGAGTGGATGGCTTTCGATTTGACTTAGCCACCATTTTAGGGCGTTCAAGCACGGGTTTTAGTGCCTCTCATACGTTTTTACAGGCCGTTGCACAAGATCCTATATTAAATAAAGTAAAACTGATCAGTGAGCCGTGGGATATAGGGCCTGGTGGGTATCAGTTAGGTGCTTTTCCTGCTCCTTGGCGTGAGTGGAATGATCAATACCGTGATGTGATTAAACGCTTTTGGCAAAGTGAAAAAGGCATTATTAGTGATGTTGCCAAGCGTTTACATGGCTCGTTTGATATTTTTGAACACAGTAACCGCGGCCCGCTTAATAGTATTAATTTTATTACCAGTCATGATGGTTTTACCCTTGCCGACTTAGTCAGTTATGAGCACAAACATAACCAAGCAAATGGTGAAAACAATCAAGATGGCCACAGCACTAATTATTCGTTTAATTGCGGAGTTGAGGGATTTAGTAGCGATCCTGAAATAATAAACTTACGGCTCCAACAACAAAAAAACTTTTTACTTACCTTGCTACTCTCTAAAGGGGTGCCAATGATAGCCGCTGGCAGTGAAATGGCCCATTCTCAAGGTGGTAATAATAACGCTTATTGCCAGAATAACCGCACAAGCTGGCTGGCATGGAAAGACTCACAACTAAACCATTGCTTAATTCAGTTTATAGATGATGCATTAAAAATTAGGCACGGTCACAGTGCGTTTAAACACAGTGTGTTTTTAGATGATATTGATGAACGTTTCACCGTTAAGTGGTTCACCGAGCAAGGTAAAAAAATGGATGAAACACATTGGCATGAAGATACGCGACAATTTTTAATGTATAGCTTACTTGATAAGCAAAATAAGCACGCCTTATTAATTATTTTAAACGCCAGTAAACAGCCCGTGGTCTGCCAATTACCACAATCGCCCATTACTGCGACATGGGCGTTAGTGTTATCAAGCGTAAATAACGCATCAACTGTTGTTGAAGAAGATGCAACCGTGAATATTTCAGCACAAAGTAGTTGGGTTTTTAGTGCCAATTTAGAAGGCGAAGATTATGACTAAGCAAGACGAGCAAGTGTGTGTGGTAAAAGGCTGGCAAGAAGGCCCGGTTATTGATGAAAGTACCTTAAGTGATGATTTAACTCGCCACTTTTATTACACCTTAGGGCGTGATGTGGTGGGAGAGTCGCAGTTGTATTTATATCATGCATTGGCGCTGACAATAAGAGATAGACTCGTTGCGCGTTGCAGAGAAACTAATCAGCAAATTAAACAACAAAAACGCCGCAAAACAGCGTATTTATCGCTAGAGTTTTTAATGGGTAGAGCACTGGGTAATGCGGTTCTCAACCTTGATTTAGAATCTCAGGTAAGTACTGCACTGCAAGCTTACTGTACTGAGCTGGAAAATGTAGAACAAGCAGAGCATGATGCTGGCTTAGGTAATGGTGGCTTGGGGCGCTTAGCGGCATGCTTTTTAGATAGTTGCGCGAGTTTAGCGCTGCCAGTAGTGGGTTATGGAATTCGCTATGAGTACGGCATGTTTAATCAATCAATAAAAGAAGGCAACCAAATTGAGCAGCCAGATAACTGGCTACGCGAAGGGCATCCTTGGGAATTGAGCGCTCCAGAGCAAGCTAAACGAGTTAAGTTCTCGGGTTATGTACAAAGTTATACTGATAAATTTGGCCGTGAACATCGCCAGTGGATTAGCTCCCAAGATGTGCTTGCAGTTCCTTATGATGTTCCTATTCCGGGCTATAAAAATAATATTGTTAATACCCTTAGGCTTTGGAAGTCTGAAGCTACAGATGAATTTAATTTAGCCGAATTTAATGCCGGTAGTTATTCAGAAGCGGTGGCACAAAAAAACCTCGCAGAGCAAATAACCATGGTGTTGTACCCTAACGATAGCAGTGAAAATGGTAAAGAACTGCGTTTACGCCAGCAATACTTTTTATCATCGGCAAGCATTCAAGATGTACTGAGCCAGTGGATTGAGCAATACGGAGATAATTTTACTGATTTTGCTCAGCATCATGTTTTTCAGCTTAACGACACTCATCCTAGTATTGCCGTGGCAGAGCTGATGCGAATTTTAGTTGACGACCATGAACTCGACTGGGATCAGGCATGGAACATCACAACCAAAACCATGGCTTATACAAACCACACCTTATTGCCGGAGGCATTAGAGAAGTGGTCAGTGGGGTTATTTGCTAAATTATTACCACGTATTTTAGAAATTATTTATGAAATTAATGCCCGTTTCTTAGCAGAGGTTGCAAGGCATTGGCCGGGTGATGTGCAAAAGCAACGAGACTTATCATTAATTGAAGAGGGCGAAGAGCCGCAAATTCGCATGGCTTTTTTAGCCATTGTTGGTAGTTATTCAGTCAATGGCGTAGCCGCACTGCATACCCAGTTATTAACTGCGGGTTTGTTTAAAGATTTTTACTCATTATGGCCTGAAAAGTTTAATAACAAAACCAATGGGGTGACACCAAGGCGTTGGCTTGCTTATTGTAATCCGGGTCTGAGCCATATTATTAGCGAGAAAATAGGAAAAGACTGGGTAGGCGACTTTGCAAAAATTAGCCAATTACGTCGTTTTTATGATGATCCTCAATTGCACGTAACATGGCAGCAGGCAAAACAGCAAAACAAGCAGCGTTTAGTCGATTTAGTAAAACAAAAGTGTGGCGTCGAGTTTGACGTAAATATGCTATTTGATGTGCAGGTAAAGCGTATTCATGAATATAAGCGCCAGTTACTTAATGTCCTACATGTTATTCATTTATACGACCGCATTCGTCGTGGCGATACACAAGGCATGGTACCTCGGTGTGTATTACTCGGAGGTAAAGCCGCACCTGGTTATATGATGGCGAAGAAAATTATTAAACTGATTAATAATGTTGCTGAGGTGATCAACAAAGACCCTGAAGTATCGATGTTTTTAAGAGTTGCCTTTTTACCAAATTACAATGTGACCGCCATGGAAACTATATGTCCTGCAACAGATTTGTCGGAGCAAGTTTCTACAGCAGGTAAAGAAGCATCCGGTACCGGCAACATGAAGTTTATGATGAATGGTGCGCTCACAATAGGCACGTTAGATGGCGCGAATATTGAAATCCGCGATGCAGTAGGAGCTGAAAACTTCTTCTTATTTGGCGCACAAGCCGAGCACATTGACGAAATTAGAGCGCATTATAATCCCAGTGAAATTATTGCGAATAACTCAGATCTAAATAGCGTGATGCATCTCCTTGAAAGTGGTCATTTTAATCTATTTGAACCCGGCTTATTTGATGATGTCATTAGCGGCATTAAAAGCAAAGACGATGCATGGCTAACCGCACATGACTTTGCCAGTTACATTGCAGCGCAGCGTGAAGTGGATAACGCGTACGCTGATCAAACCCACTGGACTCAAATGAGTATTTTAAATACCGCGGCCAGTGGCTTATTTTCTAGTGACAGAACAATAGGCCAATATTGTGATGACATATGGCACTTAACCCCACTAGATACTTCACAGCAAACAGTAAAAACAAACACTGACACTAATAGCTGACACTAAATGGAGAGAGTAATATGCCCAGTTATGCAAATCGCTATATAAGTAATTTAACCAGAGACACCTATGCACTCATTCTAGCCGGCGGACGAGGTTCTCGTCTTCATGAGCTAACAGACTGGCGTGCAAAACCAGCCGTTTATTTTGGCGGCAAGCACCGTATTATTGATTTTCCACTATCAAATTGTATTAACTCTGGTGTAAGACGAGTAGGGATTGCAACGCAATATAAATCTCATTCGCTAATACGCCATGTAAATCGTGCATGGGGGCACTTTAAAAAGGAATTAGGCGAGTCGGTTGAGATTTTACCAGCATCACAGCGTAATGGTGATGAATGGTATTGCGGTACTGCCGATGCGGTATTTCAAAATATGGATATTATTCGCCATGAACTACCTAAATATGTAATGATTTTGTCAGGCGACCATGTATATCGTATGGATTACGGCGGTTTGTTAGCAAAGCATGTCGAAAATGGTGCCGATATGACCGTATGCTGTTTAGAAGTCGCGGTTGAAGAAGCAGCGAACACCTTTGGAGTAATGACCGTTGATCAAGAAAATCGAGTGCGACGATTCGACGAAAAACCAGCTGAACCAAGCTCTGTGCCTGGCAAACCAGGTACGTGTTTAGCGTCAATGGGTAATTACGTCTTCAATACTGAGTTTTTATTTGAGCAATTACAAAAAGATTCACAAACCGAAGGCTCAGGACGTGATTTTGGTCATGACATTATCCCCGCCATTATCGAAGAGCATAATGTGTTTGCTTACCCATTTAGAGATCCCGCACAAGTAGGGCAACCTTATTGGCGCGATGTAGGGACCTTAGATTCATTTTGGGAAGCGAACATGGAGTTGGTTATGCCTGAGCCTCAATTGGATTTGTACGACCCTACTTGGCCAATTTGGACATACCAAGAGCAGCTTCCTCCTGCTAAGTTTATTTTTGATGATGACGATCGTCGGGGTATGGCTGTTGATTCAACCGTATCCGGTGGCTGTATTATTTCAGGCTCAATAGTGAGAAAGTCATTACTGTTTTCTAATGTACATATTCGCTCATATTGTACTATTGAAGAGTCGGTTATTTTACCCGGTGTTATAGTTAACCGTGGGTGTAAAATAAAACGTGCCATTATTGATAGAAGCTGTGAGATCCCCCCAGGATTAGAAATTGGTTATGATCGTAAAACCGACGAAGCCAATGGTTTTAGAGTATCTAAAAAGGGAATTGTTTTGGTAACCCGCGAGATGCTGACAAAGTTAGACACTAAGTTAAATCATTAATTAAATAGCAAGGCGAAAGCCTTGCAGCTAACTATAAGAGTAAATAAATGCATGTATTAATGGTTGCCGCAGAAAATGATGCGTTACCTAATGCCAAAGTCGGCGGTGTTGCCGATGTCATACGTGACGTACCTAAAGCGTTAGCGGCACAGGGACTAACGATTGATGTGATAATTCCTGATTATGGCTTTGAATTGGGTGAGCGCCGTTTTATTGGTGAAGTCAACGTTGCGTTTAATTCAGCCTCTCACGTTTTATCGCTGTTTGAAATTCCACAAACGCAAAATGCAGTGAGGCAAATAGTAATAAGCCACCCTTTGTTCAGCCAATCACATAGTGTGTATTGCAACGATGATGACAATCGTCCATTTGCTACTGATGCGAGTAAGTTTGCACTGTTTAATGCCGCGATTTGTGAAGCGCTTTTACAAGGGGTTTTAAAACAACCAAACACGTTACATTTACACGACTGGCACAGTGCTTGTGTGGCGGTGTTACTAAAATTTGAGCCTCGCTATCGTAAACTTGCTAAGCTGCGCTTGGTGTACACGGTTCATAACTTAGCCTTACAAGGTATTCGCCCTTTTAAAGACGATGACTCTAGCTTAGAAGCTTGGTTTCCCTCATTAAGTTATGATGGCCAATTGCTTTGTGATCCCCGTTACCCTCATTGCTTTAACCCCATGCGCAGTGCTATTAATTTAGCCGATAAAGTACATGTGGTTTCACCCAGTTATAGTCAAGAAGTGCAGATTGCGAGTAACGATGCAGGCGGCTTTTTTGGTGGTGAAGGACTTGAGCGTGATTTACAACAAGCGGCTGAGCAGGGCAAGCTGATTGGGATCCTCAACGGCTGTGATTACACAACTCAACACCCGAAGCAGGCAACGCTTAGCGAGCTTTTAGAGCAGATAGAAGCTACGCTTTTTAGTTGGATGGCAAAAAACGTACACTTAGGCAGCAGCCACTATATTGCCCACCAACGTGTTTTACAATTTATGGCATCAGAGCAGCAAGGGCCTTTAGTGACCAGTGTAGGGCGGCTCACCGAGCAAAAAGTATTGCTGCTGTGCCAGCCATACAACAATAGTTTAACTATTGATGAGGTATGCAAGGTTATAAACCAATATAATGGTCGCTTGATTGTATTAGGCTCGGGCGATAAAAAACTAGAACAATTATTTACCACTGCGATGGCACGAAATAGCAATTTATTGTTTTTAAAAGGTTATGGCCAAGGTGTTGGTGATTTAATGTATCAAATAGGGGATTTATTTTTAATGCCTAGTTCTTTTGAGCCGTGTGGTATTAGTCAAATGCTGGCAATGAGAGCGGGTCAGCCTTGTCTTGTGCACAGTGTTGGCGGCTTAAAAGATACAGTTGAGCATAATGTGACTGGTTTTAGTTTTACTGGTGATACCTTATTAGCTCAGGCAGAGGCACTGTTGCATAGTTTATCTGAGGCCTTGAATGTAAATCACGCTAATCCTAAGCAATGGCAAGCGATAAAAAATAGCGCTAAGAACAGCCGCTTTGGTTGGTATGACGTTGTAACTGATTATATTACCTACTTATATTAAAAAATTTATTAAAGTTCAGTGACATCCGTTCCTATTTGCGCTTTAATTACTTAGTCTGGTGGAAATAATAAAAAGTAGGTAATGTGTCGGTATTTGTGGCAAGGCAAGCAATCCTTAATCGTAATCAAAATGTAGTTGCATATGAACTACTGTTTCGCGATAGCCCTGAAAATTGCTTTCCTGGTGTTTCTGATGGTCAAGCAACGGCTCGCCTGATCATGGAAAACCAGCTTAACTTAGGTACTCGCCATATTACTTCGGGTAAAAAAGCGCTGATCAATATTGGTCCTGAATCATTAAAACTCGATTTATGCGAATTTTTACCCTGTAAAGATGTGGTTAT
Organism: Pseudoalteromonas sp. meg-B1; assembly: GCF_003173795.1. GTDB lineage: Bacteria > Pseudomonadota > Gammaproteobacteria > Enterobacterales > Alteromonadaceae > Pseudoalteromonas > Pseudoalteromonas undina. Next base: position 77,596 of record NZ_QGQU01000002.1, read on the forward strand.
TGAATTACTCGAAACCATAGAGCCTACCGACGATACCTACGAGCTATGCCGTAAACTCTTTCACAGTAACTATAAATTAGCCCTTGATGACTTTGTTTACTCACCGCAGTGGGAACGTTTTTTAAAGCTAGTTAATTTAATTAAATTTGATATTCGGCTCACGCCACTGGATGAAATTCCACTGGTGGTCAATAAGCTAAAAAAACACAAAAATATTAAGCTGTTAGCTGAAAAAATAGAAACCGATGAAGAATATAAATTAGCTCGCCAAATGGGGTTTGATTATTTCCAAGGGTATTACTTTGCCCGCCCCGCAATGATAGAGCAAAAAGATATTCATTATAATTATGGTCTTGTCATTGCCATTTATTCAGAAGTAATGAAGCCAGATCCTGATGTGAAAGTAATCACCGGGTTATTTGAGCTTGATGCAGCACTAGCATACAAACTATTGCGTTTATTAAATAGTGGTGTATTTCCCCTGCAAAGCCAAATATCATCATTAAAACAAGCGCTGGTTTACCTAGGGCAAGCACGTTTAAAAAAGTTTGTAAGCCTAATTGTTACAGCACACACCGCGCGCACTAAGCCGATAGAGCTTATGCAAATGTGTGTTATTCGCGCTCGCTTTTGTGAATTAATAGCCAGCAAAGTCGCCAAACAAGTTCAAGGTGAGGCATTTTTAACTGGGCTGTTTTCTTTACTTGATGCTATTTTAGATAAGCCAATGGACTTGTTGGTTGATAAACTGCCATTCCCAGATGAAATTAAAGTAGCACTAACCGGTGAGAAAAATGACTTATATTATATTCTTGAAACGGTAAAAGCATATGAAACCGGAAGTTGGTGGGCGCTTGAGAAAGCGGTATCACTCATTAATTTAGACAGTGCTTTTTTACCAAAATTATACAAACAAGCTGTAAAATGGGCCGATAGCTATAAAGATAATATTTAAAAGGATAGGGTTTGCGCAATTATAATATGGACTTTATAAGGGGCATAGCAGTACTTGGACTGGTATTTATTAACTGCTATTCCTTTGCAATTTTTGAACTCAATTACACTCCACTCACCACACCTCCAGCTAGCGATAATTTTTTACACACCTTAAGCCTTATATTTGTTGAAGGGCGGTTTCGCACATTATTTACGTTATTATTTGGTGCTGGTCTTTATATTCAGTTTCAGCGTCAGCAATGTATTCAGCCATTAAAAAAACGCCTATATTGGCTTATTGTGTTTGGCTTAATACATGGGTTGTTACTGTGGGCGGGTGACATTTTGTTTTTATATGGGGTGTCAGCATTACTGGTATTACGCTATTTAGATTACACGGACGAAGAGCTTAAAAGCAAAGCGGCCTTTTTTACTTTTATCGCTTTACTTGCCACAGCAATGTTTATGCTAGGGCTTAATGAAGAACCACTCTATAGGGATTCTCCCGAGTTTTACCAGATATATAATAGTTATTACCAAAGTATTGGTGCGCATTTTAGCCAAAATATAACAATGAGCATTTATATGTTGCTAACAGTGCCTATTTTATTACTGTGGGCAAGTGCTGGCTTTATGCTAATTGGTATTGTTGCCTACAAATGTAATGTGTTTAGTGATGGATTTAGCAGGTCGGGGCTAATTAAACTTGCTGTGTTAAGTGTGTTGCTGACTAGCTTACGATTAGTGTTAGAGTCATATGAACAAGGTATTGGTTATGCGTTACAAGAGCCTGTTAATGAACTGGCTGCTTTATGTGTGGCGCTGCTTTATATTCATTTAATCGTTAAACTATGCAATAACAGCGCGCAAATAGGAGGGCTCATTCAACACGTAGGGCGGTTAGCGTTTACTTTATACATAAGCCAAACCATTATGCAGTTATTATTGTTTAAAGTGCTTTTCCCTCAGTGGGCGCTTAGTTTTAACCGCATTGATTATTGGCTTGTTGCTATTTGCTTAGTGGTTGTACAGCTTATGTTTACAACACTCTACTGTCGTTATTTTAAGCAAGGGCCTCTTGAATACCTATGGCGTAAATTAGCGCAAATTAAGCGCGAAAAAATAGCTTGAGTAGTTTAAACTATGCGCCTTTATATTTAAGAAGATTTGCCATATGACAGACTTAAAGCGTTTAAATAAATTTATTAGTGAAACAGGGTTTTGCTCACGCCGTGAAGCCGATAAATATATTGAGCAAGGTCGTGTTACTGTTAATGGTGAATTACCCGAAATGGGTGTTAAAGTCGCACAAAGCGATGTGGTATTGGTTGATGGTAAGCCATTAAAAGCACCACCAAAACGGGTTTACATTGCTTACAATAAACCAGTCGGTATAACCTGTACCACAGAACGAAAAATTCAAAGTAATATTGTAAAAGCGGTTAATTACCCTGACCGTATCTTTCCTATTGGTCGCTTGGATAGGCCCTCAGAGGGGTTGATTTTTTTAACCAACGAAGGGGATATCGTTAATAAAATCCTTCGTGCTGGCAATAACCACGAAAAAGAATACGTGGTTACCGTAGATAAACCACTAAACCGCCAGTTTGTGAATAAAATGGCAAACGGTATTCCTATTTTAGATACCGTGACCAAAAAATGTAAAGTGACGCAAACGGGTGCCCAGCAATTCACTATTATTTTAACTCAAGGTTTAAATCGTCAAATCCGTCGTATGTGTGAATATTTAGGCTACGAAGTGGTTACATTAAAGCGTGTGCGTATTATGAATGTAACCCTTAAAGGGTTAAAAGTAGGGCAATGGCGTCATTTAAGCGATGCAGAAATGGCGGTTATTAACGACTCGATTGCTGATTCAGGTAAAACACAAGAACACTCATTATATGACGATAGTACATCGAATAATAACGTTGGGCTAACCACAAGCAACCAAGCAAAATCAGTGCATAAGCGTGAGTATCAAGGTGACAAGCCTCGAGGTACAAAGAACAACGAACAACATAAGCAAGCCAACAAAAGCAGCCGTAATACGCCATATCAGAAACGCTCAACCACCTATGTTGGTAAATCAAATGCCAATAAAGCTAATTCCGCATCAGGAACTAAAGCAAAGAGCAGTGGCACGTTAAGCTTAAAAAAGTAATTAAGTTGGTATAAACCAAGCAAATAAAAAACGCAGCCTAGGCTGCGTTTTTTATTAATTATTAAGACTGTTTAGGGTAGTCAATTCTAAACACCACAGTGTATAAAACCGGCACCACAATCAGGGTTAGTATGGTGGCAAAACCTAAGCCAAACATAATGGTGACCGCCATTGACTGAAAGAATACGTCAAATAATAATGGGATCATGCCAAGTATTGTAGTGATAGCGGCCATGGCTACAGGACGCACACGGCTTACGCCTGAGTCAAACACAGCTTGATAGGGTGATTTTCCTTCACTAAGTTCTAAATTTATTTGATCGACCAATACAATACCGTTTTTAATCAGCATGCCGCTTAAGCTTAATAAACCCAGTAGCGCCATAAAGCTAAAGGGGGCGTTCATTACTAACAAGCCTGCGCTTACACCAATAATAGCCAATGGCACGGTTGCCCATATAACTAAGGGCTTTTTCACTGAGTTAAACAGTAATACTGTTACCGCAAACATGGCTAAATAACCCAGCGGTAACGAACCAAAAATAGCCTTTTTCGCTTTGCTTGATGATTCGAACTCACCACCCCATTGCATTTCATAGCCTCGCGGTAAATCAATTTCTTCAACTTCAGTGCGAACCCGAGCAAATAATTTTGCAGGTGTTTCATCACCCAATACATCATGATCTGCCATTACCGTTATGGTACGTTTACGATCACGACGCATAATTAAGCTGTCTTCCCACTCAACAATAAATTCATCAACTACTTGAGTTACAGGCACAAACACGCGTAATACCGGGCTATAAATTTGTAAATCGTGAACACTGTCTACATTTAGGCGCTCGCTAGCTGGTGAGCGGGCAATAATAGGCAACAATTGCGTACCATCACGATAAACACCCACTTGCTTACCCGACAGGCTCGTTAACAGAACTTGGTCAAGGTCAAACTTGGTGATCCCCAAGCGGCGTGCTTTTTGTTCGTTAAATTGGGGGCGAATCATTTTAGTGCGTGCACGCCAATCATCGCGAATGTTAAAAGCACCGTCGTCTTTGGCGATAATTTCTTTTGCTTGAGATGATAGCTGTCTTAATATCACCGGATCGGGGCCTGAAAACCGCGCCTCTATTTTAGCATCAGTTGACGGGCCAATTTCCATTGGTTTTACTTTTAGCTTTGCTGACAGCGGATGTTGCTGTGCGTAATCACGCACCTTTTGCATTACTTTAGCGACCGCATCACGGTTGGTGACACGAATAATTAACTGCCCATAAGCAGGATAAGACTTTTCTGGCGCGTAAGTTAGCATAAAGCGCGGCGCACCTTGGCCCACCGTACTGGTTATTTCTGTGACCAGTTCATCCTTTTGCAAATAAGCTTCGAGCTGTTTTATGCCCTCAAGGGTGGCACGAATATCAGCACCTTGATCTTGCCAGTAATCCACATAAAACATCGGTGTATTTGAGGCTGGAAAAAACGATTGTTTTACCGAGCCAAATCCCACTACAGCGCTGCATAAAAGGGCAACCATAAGGACTAAGGTTGTTTTTCTAAAGCGCATAGCTAAATTTAATATCGCTTTATAACCATTGAATATGATGCCTTGATAAGGGTCTTCATGTTCTTGATTATGTTCGTGTTTAAATTCGGTTTCTTTAAACATTAAATGGGCAAAAAATGGGGTAAGGGTAATTGCGGTGATCCAGCTTAATAGCAATGAGATAAACAGCACCCAAAATAAGCTGCCAGCAAATTCACCACTGGCATCTGAGCTTAAACCAATTGGTGCAAAAGCGGTTATAGCAATAACTGTTGCGCCAAGTAGTGGCCATTTCGTTTGATCTACAATATTAACTGCGGCTTTAAGCTTTGTTTGACCGCGCTTAAGGTTGATGAGAATCCCTTCGGTAACAACAATGGCATTATCAACCAGCATACCTAGCGCAATAATTAGCGCGCCTAATGATATACGCTGTAGATCAATTGCAAACAGCTTCATAAATATAAAAGTGCCTAATACCGTCAGTAATAAAATACCGCCAATAAGAACACCGCTTTTCAAGCCCATAAAAATAAGTAGCACAACAATAACTATTGCAATGGCTTCTATTAAGCTAACAATAAAACCATCTACAGACTGCTCTACTTCTTTTGGTTGGTTATACACCGAGCTAATATCAATACCATGTGGGCGTTGATATTCAAGAGATGCTAAATGTTCATCTATGTGCTTACCTACATCAACAACATTAACCCCAGACATAAACGAAACACCAATAAGCAGCGCCTGTTGTTGATTGTAATGAATGACATTGGTCGGTACTTCAGCATATTCACGGTACACTTGTGCAACATCGCCCAAATAAATTAGTTCACTCGCACCAGGCTTTGAGATTAATAAGGTTTCCAGCTCCGTTACATCTTTAAATTCACCGGTTGGATGTAAGCGAATAGACTCATCACCGACACGAATACGTCCAGCGTTAGACACCGTGTTTTGTGATTGCAGCAAGTCATAAATATGACTAGGTGCAATACCTAGCTGTGCAAGCTTGCGGGTCGATACCTCAACCATTACTTGTGGTTGTTGTTGCCCAGCAATTGTGACTTTGCTCACACCTTTGACTAAAACAAGTTCACGCTTTAAATAGTCAACATAGTCTTTTAATTCATCATAAGAGTAGCCATCGCCAGTAACGGCAAACATAACGCCGTAAACATCGGCAAAATCATCAATTACATTACTCGGGTAAACACCACTTGGTAGCGACGGGCTTAGGTCGTTAATTTTTCGACGCATTTCATCCCATATTTGCCTTAGCTCTTGTTTACGATAGTTACTTTTCATTTCTACGGTAATTTGTGATTTACCATTAGATGAAATAGAGGTGACATAATCAACATAGGGGAGCTGTTGGATGGCGTTTTCAATTGGAAATGTGACTTCTTCTTCTACCTGCTGTGGAGATGCGCCCGGATACAAAGTGATTACCATGGCTTTTTTCAAAGTAAACTCAGGGTCTTCTAGCTGGCCTAAATCAAAGTAAGACACGCTGCCGCCTATTAATAGCAACAACGTAAACATCCAGCTAATGACTTTCTTTTCAATAGATAGTTGCGCAAAGCCCATAATTATAAGCCTCGCTCTTTATTCCAAGGGCGAACAGACATGCCTTCTTGTAAAGAGTGAACACCGGCAGACACAATTTGTTGGCCTTCTTTTACGCCGCTAAGCACTTCAATAGTGTCGTGATGTAATTGACCTACTTGCACTGCTTGCTTATGTACAGTGCCAGTTTGCTGATTAAAAACCCACACATAAGCATTATCGCTTAGGCTTTTATTCGGATATGAAAATACCGACTCAATTGGTAAAATAGTGTAGGGAGTTTGTGAGCGAGTTACTTTACTTAAATCTATCATCACTTGCCCAGACATACCCGCAAGCAAATTAAAATCTTTTGGCACCGGTAATGAAAACACCACTTTATAGGTAAGCGTTGCCGGATCGGCTTGAGTATCCCATTCTTTTAGTGTGAGTTTGTATTGCTTGTCGTGATAGCCATCAAATTCAACCATAGGTTGGTATTGGGTATCTTTTTGAATGCGCGCCACTATTTTTTCAGGAACCTGTATTTCTACATCCATAAAATCGCGAGTTTCTAGGCGCAGAACATTTTGTTTTGCTTGAATACTCTCAAAGTTTTTTACGAACACTTTAGCTACTATGCCAGCAAAAGGAGCACGAAGCTCACTGTATTCTAAATTGGTTTCTGCAATTTTAAAGGCTGACTCGGCAACTTGCTCATTAGCAACCGCTTGATCAAGCTCTGATTGACTCGTGATGTTTTTGTCGAATAATTGTTTAATGCGTTTTAGCTGTGATTTTGCCAGTTCGTATCGTGCTTTACGTTCGTTATATTGTAATTGAAAATCCTCAGGATCTAACTTAGCCAATAGTTGTCCTTTTTCAACTTGTTCACCAGCTAATACAGGAAATTCAACCAACTCACCGTTGACCCTAAAAGCAAGATATGAGCCTTGGTTTGCAACCACTTCAGCGGGGAAACTGCGAATGTTAGTTTGTGAATCATGACCAATGCTAAATAATTTAACCGGACGAATAGGCTCTTCCTTAGCTATATTCTCGGGCTCTGAGCAGCCTATTAAACTTAGTAATGTCGCAGATAGTAAACATAAGCGAAACAGTGGCATGATATCTCCATGATAAAAAAAGGCTAAATAAGTGTGTGCAGCATACGCTGCAAACATATAAAATAAAATTCATTAAATTTTAGAAACTCAATAAGTTTTACTTATGATGTGCTGAGTGGCCGATGAAACTTAACCAATTACAAATATTAGATGCTATTGTGCAAAGCGCGAGTTTAAGTGGAGCGGCATTAAAGCTACATAAAACGCAACCAGCGCTCACATTGGCGATTAAAAACTTAGAAGCTAAGTTAGGCTTTGACCTACTGGACCGTTCTCATTATCGTTTACAACTTACCGAAAAGGGGCGTATTTTTCATCGCGAGGCTAAACAGCTATTAGCCGCTAATGAGCAACTTACTCAGCTCGCAACAGAGCTGGCATTAGGCAATGAAGCGCAATATAGAGTCTGCTACGAGCAAATTTGTCATATGCAAAGTTATAACGAGATCATAAGTAATACTTTTAAGCATTTTTCGAGTACCGAATTTCGTTTAACCAGTGGTAAGCGGTTTGTCTCTTTAGAACAAGTTAATACCGGTCAAGCCGAGCTTGGAATAGGCCCGTGGTTTGATTTATTTCATGCAACTGGCGATTTAGAAAGCTTACCCATTGGTAAACTAGATATTGGCATTGTAGGAGCTAAAGGGATTTTACCTAAGCAGCTTAGCTATGATGAATTACAGCTTTACCCGTGTTTGGCTATGTTTGAAAGTGGCTTGAGCATAGACAGCGATAGACTTTCCTATTCAAAAGGGGCTGCGGTGATGAAAATTGATGATATATCTACCTTGAAGTCTTTTCTACTTTCAGGGGCGGGTTGGGCAATGATGAGTTTAGGGCATTGTAAAAAAGAAATAGCCGCTGGCTCATTACAGCAAATCATTGTAACCGACAGAGAGCACCAGTTCAGTGCGCAAATTAGAGCCTTTCGTCAGCATGCTATGCATCATGGGCCTGTAGCGCGTAAAATCTGGCAGCAATTTAAATTACTCAGTGAGGAGTATTTAAGCAAGAATGGACGTTAATAAAGAAACGGTTATTTACACTATCATAGCCAGTATACCCAAAGGCAATGTTGCCAGTTATGGCCAAGTAGCAGCACTTGCGGGTTATCCTAATAATGCTAGGTTGGTAGGTCGTTTATTAAAAGAGATGCCAAAAGATTCGGCGATCCCTTGGCATCGAGTGGTTAATAGCCAAGGTAAAATATCGTTTCCCGAAGGAAGTGATAAATACCAAGAACAACGACAAAAACTGTTATTAGAAGGTGTTAATTTTAAGAATAATAAAGTGAATATGCGCGAGTGTAGATGGGAGTGATATAACCACTCTCATCATATAAGTGCCCGTGTAGGTTGGACAAGTGGCGGAGCCACGCCATCCGACAAAAATAATGAATTTACCAAAAACAACCCAATTTACCCGTTAGCGATATAAATAACTGATTTATAATGTAAGCTAAACCATCTATATTGACTGAGTGCCAATTGCAAACATTGGTAACGCCTCGTTAAGAGGCAAATAATATGTTGGCTAAAATTAGCGACGAAGGAGCAAAAGCCAACTGTTTTTTGTCCTTTTAAACGACTTGTAAAATGTTTTGTTACGTATGAACCTAGCAACGGGCTTTTCAAAATATTTAAATGATACAAATGCTACTGAAACAGTTAGAACGAAAGATAATAATAATTTCAATTCAACATTTAAATTGAGCTTGTTTACAAAAATAATAATTGGCATGTGAAGCAAATATAATGAATAAGATACTTTTCCCAAAAAGTCACCGAACCTGTTAGCTAATAGTACATTGTTATCAGGAACTAAAAATACAATGCAAAAAAATACGGAACTCATTACAAGTAATACTTCATAGCTTAACCACATTCTTGTCTTAGCATCAGACGTAACAGATGAGATTTCTGGGTACATAGCAGGTATTAATAGTAACACTAGAATAAAGTAATGTTTCTTAAGGTATTTCGGTACCTCAAAAGACTTATAGTGCATTCCAAAAATAACCCCAATAAAAAAATAAGGTAAACTTCTTAACGTATTAAATAAATTGTAACGTACTCCGTTTATGTCTCCATATACTCGAGGAAAGTTTGCGAAAAACAGTAGGAGCATAACCGCGAATATTGAAAGGTAAATATAGCCTCTCCTATTCTTTGAAAATGACCAAAAAATCAGAAATATGAAGTAAAATTGTATTTCAGGGGGGATTGACCAAAGTATGCTATCACCATATAAAAATAGCAGATGACTAATCAGTGCATTCGTATCTGGAATGTTATAAAGACTATCATTGCCGATTAAGGACAAAACATAAGAGCTAAGTACAATAACCAAGAATAATGGAACTACTCTTGCGATTCGAGCTAATAAGTAGTGCTTGATATTAACTTTGCTGAATTCTTGGGTCAGGTATAGGTGAGACATTAAAAAGCCACTCAGCAAGAAGAACAGCATTACACCGTACGCTCCAGAGCCTCCGCCTAACATTCCATTAAGCCAATTTGTTATATCGCTAAAGTGAGTAATAAACACAACTAATGCAGCCAACCCACGCAATGTGTTTAATTTTCTAATCTCCAACTAAAACTCCGGACTTGAATAATACAGGCATCTAACGCCTCGTTAAGAGGCAAATAATTGTTGGCTAAAATAGGCGACGCAGGAGCAAAAGCCAACTGTTATTTGTCCTGCTTTAACGACTTGTTAGAAGACGCTAGTTCAGTAATTATTGGAGGCTCATGAGCTAGGATTGATACGCACTCATTTAAACCAATAATAAGATATTCACGTGGTTCATAAAGCTTGCCTGTTACGAAGTGATCTCGGGTTTTCTCTAAAGAGTTCCAACCACCTTCAATTACTTCAAAACACCAACCTTTAGTCAAATCGCACTCAGACCAAAACTCGCCTAAGTCACCTTCATCAAGAACCCTAAAGCCCCATGATGCATCAAAATTGGCTTTGATTTTCCAACTCTTTGAATCAACAATAATATCTAAACCGTTATCTGATAGTTTAACTTCATCAACTATCGTACTGCGATCTGATTTATATGGTGATTCAATTAATAGCACCTTAGGTTCGTATATCATCGTAGTCTTCTAACGCTTGCCTAAGCGGCAAATAAACAATGGGTTAATATTATTGAGCGCAGCGACAATAACCCATTGTTAATTGTCCGAGCGAGCTTGTGAGCGAATTGAGGCTCTTGTTAGCTTTCGCTTGCACCTGCTTGTTGGACTATTTGACCTGTTAAGGAAAAATGAACCTCAATATCTGTTGGCTCGATATTTTCAATTTTATATTCACCACCCAGCATCCAAGGCTTAGTTAAACTATAAATTTGGTTGTTTGATAAGGTTTTCCCTGACTGTATTAAATCACCTACCATTTGAACAGCAAAATGCTCTATGACGAACTCTTTGTCAGCTAATAACTCATTGAACTCTTCGGGTGACTCAGCTACTTGGGCAAACTCTCCGCCGCCTGTATCAAGCCAGAAAACTTGACCATTATTTAGGTTTTGAACGAATGCATCACCAGAAGCAGAAAGTAAAATAGGTAAGTATCTACCGCCTAATAACCACTCCCAATCTAATAACAATGAATCTCGGTCAAGGTGCGAGAAGTCTACTGTTAGATCATTTAATGTCATCCGAACTTCCTAGAAAGCTAACAATTTAATAGTGCGCTCATCGCGCATATTTCTGCCGACTTAACGCTCATTTATTTACTTTATATAGTTTTAACAAATTATCTAAGGCATTACTATCACTAAGTTTTCTAAATTTTTTAGGTAAAGTTAAATGGACCAATATGCGCACAGCGCTCATTTTCATGAATATATGCGCAAGAGCAGTTTAACTAATCTATTAACGACAATATTTAGTCAATCTCAATGACCGTTTCTCGCTGTGTGTTGCATCGAATGGTTGAACTCACAGCTCAAACCAGACTAATCTAAATGGCTTAACCAGCCTAATAAACATAATTACTGATCGAAATATAATGGCTAACACATCCACCAATAACAAAGAGGTGCCAAATAGCATGGCTATATTGAGTACTTTTAGCACTATAAAAAATAGTGCCTACACTATAAAATAAGCCGCCAGCTAATAGCCAATAAAGTGCATTGATAGGCACGTTTAAATAAAGCGGATACACAATGGCTAATGCAAACCATCCCATTAATAAATAAGTAGCCAGTGATACTTTTTTATTGCCATTTTTAACCAATAGCTTATAAGCGATGCCTGCAAACGCTACTGTCCAAATAAAGACTAAGGTAGCCCAAGACCAGAGCCCAGATAACGACAGCAACAAAAAGGGCGTGTAGGTGCCTGCAATCAGTAAATAAATGGCGCAATGATCACATTTTTTGTAAAACGCTCTCAACCTCGGGCGCACACTGGCGTGATAAAGCGTTGAAGATAAAAATAAAATAAACAAGCTACTGCCGTATATCAGAGTACTGGCATAGCCTTTCACACTATTAGTTTGTTTTACTAAATCCCAAACAACAAAAGCAGCGAATACAATGCCTAAGGCATGACTAATAACATTTAACAGCTCTTCTTTTTTAGAATAGGGAGCTTCAAAAGACATAACAGATCCTACCACTTTGCGAATGAATTTTAGTGTACATGTGTACGCTGAAATTTTCAAATACGAAATAAAGTCATTAATTTACTGAACATTAACAAACACACTATTATTTGGTTTTATTTTTAAATTCATTGGTCAAAATTACTAATCTAGATTTTGTGGATTTCTTTTTAATTTATTTATTTTATTTTAAAACAATGGTTTATAAAGTTTTTCCATTGTGGCATAGCCCTTGATTGTAACTAAGCGTACTAACCAATAAACAAACAAGGAATACTATTATGAATACTTCAATCAACATCACAATCGCAAGCTTACTTGTATTAGGTTCAACTAACGTTAACGCTACAGAAGTCGATTTAAATATTACAGATATGCTAACTAACACTGTGTCTACTTATGTGTCACAGGCAAGCAACGAACTTGAAAAGTCTGTAAAAGAAGCCGTTTCTTTTGATGCACAGGTTATTCTTGACAGCTTACTTGAAAATAATCCTGTGGTTGATAACAGCAACATGGACGAAAAACAACGTGTAGTTAAAGCACAACCAAAGCAATAAAAAGGGAATAAAAGTAATGAACAGTGAGTTCGAATTATTAGCCTTAATGTTGGCACCTGTGGCAAGTATACTGAGTGTTTATTACTTGGTTTACATGATAAAAAATGTGGGAACGAGGTTTAATTAGCGGATGCATTTGCACTGTAAAGCAATTGATGTAACTAAAGCTGATCGACTTGAATAAAGCGCACGTAAATAAAGGCAGAGTGTTTGAAAGAAGTAGACTTTATGAAACGTGCGATTTTCCCATTACCTATATTTATATTACCTGAAGGCTATACGCGATTACGTATATTTGAGCCTCGTTATTTAACGATGGTAAAAAACGCATTAAAAACCAATAGCGGTTTTGTTTTATGTACCTTTGAGCATGACACCCCGTTAAACATAAGCGCCCAAGGCTGTTTAATGGATGTTATTGACTTTGATCAAGACGAAAGCGGTATGCTATTAATTGATGTATTTGCATCTAAGAGTGTGCAAATAGATAACGTGTATCAAGATGAGCAGGAACTTCGCTATGGTGATGTATCCGCTTGCAACACACCTTATTGGTACAACAAAGATAACCACGAAATTGGTCAACACCAACTTTTACAGGTAGCACTAGAAGACGTTTTTGCGAATAACCCCGATTTGCAATCGCTTTATAAAACCACCAAATTCAATCAGCTTGCGTGGATTGTGGCGCGTTGGCTTGAATTACTTCCCATTTCTATTGAGAAAAAACAACAACTTGCATTTGAGACTAACTTTGATAACTTGCTTAGTTTCCTCCATACTGTGATTAATAACGAATTTGCCTAAAATAATTATGATCCGCTTGTAACCATTGCTCGTAATGGTATTTACTAAAGCAATAACGGGACATTTTACTATGGTAAGTCAACAACAATCACTAAGTTGTGAACCTAACACAGGTAAGTACACTGCCATGCCAGAAACACCAAGTACGGAACTCAGGGAAGCATTAGTTAATGTAGCTCAATCTCGCGATAAAAAATCTTTTGCGTACTTGTTTGAATATTTTGCACCTAAGATTAAGCGCTTCGGCATAAAGCAGTTTGGTGTAGAAGCCCAAGCAATGGAATTAGTTCAAGAAACCCTCACTTCCGTATGGCGTAAAGCCCACTTATACAATAGTGAAAAGGGTGCAGCTACTACTTGGGTCTATACCGTAATGCGTAACGCCTCTTTTGACATGCTTCGTAAAATGAAAAGTAACAAAGAAGAAAATATTAGCGAAGACATTTGGCCGTTATTGAACGAATCTGAAGATACACATCACGAATACAGCGACCACCTTGAAGACCAACAAATTAAACGTTATTTAGATAAATTGCCTCAAGCGCAAAGAGAAGTTGTGCGCGGCGTTTATTTTCAAGATATGTCGCAAGAGCAGTTAGCTCAACAATTAAACATTCCAGTAGGCACGGTAAAATCACGATTACGTTTAGCCTTGCAGAAATTACGTAATGAAATGGGAGATCAGCATGATTAAACATCACCCGAGTGAAACACTACTGACACAATACTGTGCAGCAACACTTCCAGCATCGCTTAGCCTTGCCGTATCAATACATGTTGATATGTGCCCAGTGTGCCAAGCTAAAGTTGAAAAACTTGAAGCGGCTAATGCGCGAGCAGTTTTTAGTGACAATATGGATGTGGCAACTGATGAGCAAGCCGATGATGTAATTGAATCAAGTTTACTTGATATGATCACGGCCGATGACTCGATTGATGAAGTATATTCTGTTGAACCAGTTAGTATTAATGTTAATGAGCATAATTACAGCTTGCCGAGAGCTTTAACACGGATCTCGCATGGTAAATTTACCCAAGTAGGTAAGCTTGCGCGTTCTCGAATCGCACTTGATGATGGTCACTTACGTTCAAGCTTGTTACATATAGATGCTGGTGGAGAAATTCCGGAGCACACACATACCGGCTTTGAGGTTACTTTACTGCTTGATGGTGAATTTACAGACGAAGAGGGCAGTTATGTTCCTGGGGACTTTATTTGGCAAGATGGCCGTCATCAACACACCCCCTTAACAAAAGAGGGATGTTTGTGCTTTACTGTTGTTAGTAGTGCGCTACATTTCAATAAAGGACTTAGCAAGTTACTTAACCCAATTGGTGGCTTGATTTATTAAGAGAATCTATGCAAACAGATACAATAAAAATAGGTATTAGCGCCTGCTTGGCAGGCGAAAAGGTAAGATTTGACAGTGGCCATAAAAAATCAAATTTTTGTATGGAAGAGCTGGCCAAGCATGTTGAATATAAAATGTATTGCCCAGAGGTTGCGGTAGGATTACCAATACCTCGTCCAACCATTCGTCAAGTAAAAACAGGCGATACTATCAAAGTGTGTCGTCCGGATGGCACGGGAGATGTTGGCCCACAGCTCACAGAATACGGTAAAAAAATAGCTACAGAACAAGCAGGGCACCTAAGCGGATTCGTTTTTTGTGCTAAGAGCCCAAGCTGTGGCATGGAGCGGGTAAAAATCTACAATGAAGCAGGAACCGGTAACACCTCTGAAGGCGTTGGTTTCTTTGCTGAACAAATCATGAAACATAATCCCTTACTACCTTGCGAAGAAAATGGACGTTTAAACGACGTTCATTTGCGCGAGAACTTTGTAATGCGTGTTTATACATTACATAACTGGCAACAGTTAGTGAAAGAGCCCGTTACTGTGCATCGTTTGACCCAGTTCCATGCTCAATACAAATATTTGTTAATGGCTCATAATTATCAAGCGTATCGTGATTTAGGCAATCTACTCGGAACGTTTATAGGTGACGATGTTAATGCTCTAGCCGACGAGTACATTTTAGGTTTAATGAATGCGCTTAAACGTCCTGCTTCAAGAAAAAATAATTCTAACACGTTGATGCATTTGCAAGGTTACTTCAAAAAAGATTTATCAAAAATCGAAAAGGAAGAAATGCGAGATGCAATTGATGAGTATCGCCAAGGGTTGGTGCCGCTTTATGTACCACTAACATTGCTTAAACATCATTTAAAGGTTCATCCAAATGAGTATTTAAGTAAGCAAATTTACTTTAACCCTTATCCTAATGAACTTAAGCTACGTTACGGTTTGTAATGAATACACTATTTTGGTTTAGGCGCGATTTGCGCCTTTTTTCTAACGAGGCGCTGATCGAAGCGCTAAATAATGGTGCTAAACACGCCATTTTTTTTGTGTGCGAAAAACAATGGGCACAGCATAATACTGCTGCCATTCAAATTGACTTACTTAAACGCAGGGTGAGTTATATTCGCGAAAAGCTTGCCAAATATGGCGTAAATTTGCATGTAATAGACGCCCCTTTTTTTGCCGATTGCCAAACTAAACTTCTCGATTTTTGTCAGCAACACGATATTAAACACATAATAGCCAACACTGAGTATGAGCTAAATGAATTTAATAGGGATAAAGCGATTCAGGCACAGTGCGACCAACAGCAAATAACATTTACTTTATACGAGGGTGATATCATTGCTCCCGTAGGTAGTGTACGCACTCAAAATAATGAAATGTATAAAGTATTTACACCGTTTAAACGCGCATGGTTAAAGCAGTATCAAGATACACACTTTAGTTTAGTACAGTGGCCGTTATCTGAAGAGCCGATAGAAATTGAACCGTGTGAGTTACTCTGTGGTGATGAAAGTTCAAAAAAATGGCCCGTTGATGATGATACTCTATCAACCGTAGTCGATAACTTTATTCATGATAAATTAGCAAGCTATGATGACGTACGAGACATACCCAGTGTAAAAGGAACATCGGGCTTAAGCCCCTATTTAGCACTAGGGGTTGTTAGTAGTAAACAATTAATGGTTAATATACAACAACATTATCCCGATATACTGACCACCTCAAAAAGTAAAACGTTTACCTGGGTTAACGAACTGATCTGGCGTGAATTTTATAAACATTTAATTGCTGAATTCCCAAAACTTTCACGCGGTGCCAATTTTAACGAAAAGTACGATAGTGTGAGTTGGCGTGACAGTGACGCTGAGTTTAAGCAATGGTGCGAAGGCCGTACAGGCTATCCACTTGTTGATGCCGCCATGCAACAGCTATTGCAAACAGGCTGGATGCATAATCGTTTAAGAATGGTGGTTGCGAGTTTTTTAACTAAGCACCTACTGATTGATTGGCGCAAAGGCGAGCAGTTTTTTATGCAGCATCTTATTGATGGCGATTTAGCCTCAAACAATGGTGGTTGGCAATGGGCTGCAAGTACCGGCTGTGACGCACAACCTTACTTTAGAGTATTCAACCCCATTACCCAAAGTGAACGCTTTGATCCAAATGGTGATTTTATTCGTAAATATCTGCCTGAATTACAAAAAGTGCCAGATAAACACATTCATTTCCCACATACTTACTTAGCAGCAACGGGACAAAGTGAACACTGTTACTGGCCAGCAATAGTTGATCATAAAGCGGCACGAGCGAGGGCTTTAGCTGCATTTAAGGTGTGATATGGATAACCAATTATCAGTCGATAAATTTGTAGAAATATATCAAAAGCTTGATAAAAATAACCTAGAGTTATTAACTGAAATTTACGCTCAAAACATTCACTTTATAGATCCGCTGCACGAAATTAATGGTCTTGAAGATCTAAGACGTTATTTTTGTGGTTTATATAGTAATGTTAAGTATTGTCGATTTGACATAACCGACTCATTTACCAGTGATAATAATGCATTTGTATACTGGACAATGCATTATTCTCACCCAAAACTTAACGCGGGCAATACAATTTCAGTGCAAGGGCACAGTAAACTAGTATTTGAAGGTGCGAAAATTATTAAACATCGCGATTACTTTAATGCTGGAGAGCTTTTGTATAAGCATATTCCATTACTGGGCAACATTATTAATTTTATTGATAAAAGGGCTGGTTAATTATGATTACGCTTATTACAGGTGCAACATCAGGCATAGGTGAACAACTCGCGATAAAGTATGCAGAGCAAGGTGACACAGTCATTGCGTGTGGACGAAATACGCAAAAGCTCGCAGAACTTGCCAAGCATAACAACATAGAAACCTGCCAGTTTGATGCTACCAACTTGCAAGATATTAAAGCTGCCACTCTCGGCTATCCGCAATTTGACCGCGTTATTCTTAACGCCGGTAATTGCGAGTATGTTGATGATGCACGCAATTTTGATAGCGCCCTCTTTGAGCGTGTTATTAATGTTAACTTACTTTCTATGGGGTATTGCTTAGAAGCTCTTTTACCCAAAATAACATCAGGCGGCCAATTAGTGATGGTCAGTTCGAGTGTTACTTATTTACCTTTACCGCGTTCAGAAGCGTATGGCGCATCAAAGGCGGGCGTAAGCTATTTAGCTAAAACCCTTGCGGTTGATTTAAACGACGTTGATGTAACACTAGTCCATCCTGGTTTTGTAAAAACACCGCTTACAGACAAAAATGATTTTCCTATGCCTATGGCTGTTAGTGCTGAAAAAGCGGCTGACTATATAATCAAAGGCGTAAAAAAACGTCGTAAAGAAGTCCATTTTCCGTATCGTTTCACACTTATATTAAAAGCACTGCGAATATTGCCACTTTCGCTTTGGCTTAAAATTGCAAAAGGATTAACCCGTTGAAAAAAATAGCAATAATTGGGACTGGTGTATCAGGTTTAACTTGCGGACACCTATTGCATAAGCATTATGATGTCACACTATTTGAAAAGAATGATTATATTGGTGGCCATACTGCCACGGTTGATGTAAATCACAGCGGTATTAACTACGCAGTTGATACCGGTTTTATCGTATTTAACGATAGAACATACCCTTACTTTGAAAAGCTGCTTGAACGTATTGGTGTAAAACGTAAACCGACCCAAATGAGCTTTAGCGTTCATAACGAAGCAACTGGCTTTGAGTATAACGGGCATACATTTACTAGTTTGTTTGCTCAGCGCAGAAACATAGTGAGACCTAAGTTTTGGCGTCTTTTGTACGATATTGTGCGCTTTAACAAACTGTGCAAGGCTTTATATGAAAAAGGCCAATATACTGAGCAATCACTTGGTGAGCTGCTACAACAACATCGCTTTAATGACTTTTTTAAATACCACTATATTTTGCCAATGGGTGCAGCTATTTGGTCGACAAGCATTAAAGAAATGGAAAACGTGGGCGTAGAATTTTTTGTAAAATTCTTTTTTAACCATGGTTTATTAGACATTACCAATAGGCCGCAATGGTATGTTATTCCGGGTGGCTCTCGTGAATACATTAAACCGTTGATAGCTGGTTTTGCTGATAAAATACAGTTAAACACTGACATTAAATCGGTAACCAGAGACGAGCAGGGAGCCACCATTACATTTGCTGATGGCCAGCAAGCCCTGTTTGATAAGGTTATTTTTGCGTGTCATTCAGATCAAGCGTTAGCTTTACTCGGTGATGCCTGCGAGCAAGAAAATAAGGTGTTGGGTGCTATTCCATACACTGAGAACTCGGTGGTATTGCATACCGATGTTTCATTATTACCAGATAGGAAAGCAGCGTGGGCGAGCTGGAATTACTTACTAAATAATAATACCGACAAAGCCGCTGTTGTTACTTATCAAATGAATATACTTCAAGGGATAGAGTCTGATACCCAATTTTGTGTCACTTTAAATCACTTAGAAGGGATTAATCAAAGTAAGATTTTACGTGAGTTTACTTATCACCATCCTGTGTTTAATCAACAATCTATTGCTGCTCAACAGCTGAAAAATACGGTTGACGGGCAAAACAATACTTATTTCTGTGGGGCTTATTGGTATAACGGCTTTCATGAGGATGGTGTGCGCAGTGCCGTCGATGTTGCAAAACAACTTGGAGTAGAGTTTGACTAATGCAGTGTATTTTGGCGATGTAAAGCATCGCCGTTTTGCTGTAAAACACCATGCGTTTAATTACCCACTTTATATGATGTGGGTTGATTTAAATAATACTCATGAACTTAATGGCGTCCATAAGCAGCTTGGAACTTCAGGATTTAAAGCATTGAAGTTTGAGCACTCTGATTATTTAAAAGGGTTACCCGATAGTCATCATCAGCCCATCATAGAGCGTGCTCATGCGCAGCTAGCCCAGTTAGGGGTAGATGAAAAGTTTAGCCATGTATACATGCTAGGGCAATTACGCTGTTTTGGGATTTATTTTAGTCCAGTTAACTTTTACTTTTTTGGCCAACAAGACAATGAATTTAGCTATATGGTGGCCGAGGTGAGTAATACCCCATGGAATGAGCGACATTACTACTTGGTTCCACTACAAAAAAAAGTGAACTTTAAGAAAGTATTTTCCGTATCACCCTTTATGAATTTGGATATGAACTATCATTGGACTGTTCGTCAAAAGAAAGACAATATACTGATACGTATAGAAAACAAGCGCGATGAAGAACTACTTTTTGATGCATCGTTAAGGTTACAGCGTCAACCCTTGTGCAATAAACAAATGAGCAAGTTGTTGAAGCGCTTTCCTGCGATGACATGGTCTATTTTCAGAGGTATTTACTATCAGGCATTTAAGTTGTTTGTTAAAAAAGTCCCATTTTTAGGTCATTCAGGCAAACTTTAAATTTAATTTATGTTGTTTTATAAGTAATAACAATAATATAGGTAAGTATATGGAAAAGGTATCGAGCTTACGCGTTCAGGAACGCACCAGTTGGTTTACTAATTTTTATAAAAAGTTAGTGTTTAAAGCGTTCTCGTCAATTGAAACGGGGCAGATAGTGTTGGTTGAGAATAACCAACAGTCTGTATTTGGGGATGCGTCTTCAGAGCTGAAAGTTACTGTCACCGTTAACGACAATGCCATGTATAAAGCGTTCGCTCTTTCTGGTAGCGTGGGTGCGGGTGAGTCTTACATTTTAGGGCAATGGCAATGTGATAATTTAACTCGGTTAATCGAAATTTTTGCGATTAACCAAGATCAACTAGATGCATTTGAAAAAAAGTTCGCGTTTTTTAGCAACATCGCTCACCGTATAAACCACATAAAAAACAAGAACTCACATGCGGGTTCAAAAAAGAATATTGTCGCTCACTATGACTTAGGAAATGATTTATACGAGTCTTTTTTAAGTAAAGAAATGCTTTATTCGAGTGCAGTATACCCAAGTAAAGATGCTAGCTTAGAACAAGCACAGCAGTACAAGCTACAACGTATATGCGAACAAGTTGAGCTACAACAAGGCGACACTGTTATTGAAATTGGTACCGGGTGGGGCGCGTTTGCTATTTATGCCGCTACTCATTATGACTGCCATGTAACCACCACAACCATCTCTGACGAACAACACGATTATGTTGCTAATAAAATTAACCAGCTTGGGCTTGAAAATAAAATAACCTTGCTCAAGCAAGATTATCGCTTACTGACTGGCAAATACGATAAGTTAGTTTCAATTGAGATGATAGAAGCCGTTGGGCATGAATACTTACCCAGCTTTTTTACTAAGTGCGGTGAGTTATTGAAAGACAACGGTGCTATGCTTATTCAAGCCATTACGATTAGCGACCAGCGTTATCAACACTATTTAAAAAATTCAGACTTTATACAACAGTATATTTTCCCCGGTGGGTGTTTGCCTTCGCTTAACGAAATGAGTGAACAAATTAAAAATAACACCGACATGAATATTCACACCATAAACGACATTGGTGCTCACTATGCCCGCACTCTTGCTGATTGGCGAGAGCGTTTTATTGCCAGCTGGCCAAAGCTTGATAGCGATAAGTTTGATGATCGTTTCTATCGCTTATGGCTTTTTTACCTTGCCTATTGCGAGGGCGCATTTAGAACCCGAGCAACCAGTACCGTGCATTTAATGGCACGCAAACCCCGCTTTACGAGTAGTAATGATGAGATTGCACTCGCTTATTAATTTTGCGCTGTTTCAAGTAGTGTGGTTTATGTGCCTGCTACTTGAACAGCATGCAATTGTATACTCTGCTGTAGTCATCGCTTTGATGTTTTACTTATCAGCACAAAAAAAACAAGATGCTTTGCTGGTTTTAAAAGCCCTGCCACTAGCACTGTTGTGTGAGTTTATTGCGGTTCAGTTAGGGTTATTCGAATTTAAAGTCGATCCGCTGCCATTTTGGTTGGTGTTTTTATGGGTCGCATTGTTGCTGTGTATCAATACCTCTATGTCGTTTCTGACAAACCTTAAACCATGGCAAGCATTTGCTGTGTGTTTATTATTTGCCCCTGGCAGTTATTGGGCCGGCTCACGATTTGAGGTATTAGAGTTAGGGATGCCACTGTGGCAGTTTTGGCCACTTTACGGTGCTTTATGGGCTGCAACATTTACGTTTATTTTATTTTTAAACGGTAAAATAGGCGAGTTTGTTAAGCAATAACACAATACAGTTTGGAGATAACGATGAAAACGCTTTTAAATTTACTTATTGTTTATGCTTTATTTAGCCCTGTAGCTAATGCCGATACTCAGTTTAACAAGGTGGGTGAAGCACGTATGGAATACCTGTTTTGGGATGTTTATGATGCAACGCTTTATACACCTTCTGGTAGTTACACCGCTAAACAAACGCCTGTTAAATTTACCTTAACTTATTTGCGCGATTTTGACGCTAAAGACATTGTAAAAGCGACTAATGAGCAGTGGCAGCACTTAGGTAAACCTCAACTTTCAGAGCGCTATGCTGATAAATTACTCTCGATATGGCCAAATATTAAAAAAGGTGAATCGTTAACCTTGCTGACTGATAAGCAAGGACACAGTACTTTTTTCCATAACGATAACCAAATAGGTCGTATTGATGATGCCGCATTTGCTGAGGATTTTTTAGCTATTTGGTTAAGTGAAAACACCTCAGAACCATCTATTAGAAATCAACTATTAGGGATTTAATATGATTAATCTAAAACGCGTTAAAGTTGCCATGGTATTGGCCGTAAGCTTTTTTATTGCAAGTTGTTCAGCTCCAAGTGTTGAACATTACAAGGGTTCAGAACCAAATTTCGATTTTAAGACTTTCTTTAGTGGTGATTTGAAAGCCTATGGCGTTGTACAAGACTTTAAAGGTGAATTAACCCGAAAGCTTGTTGTTGACTTAAACGCTACATGGGATGGCAATAAGGGCACTATTGAAGAAGACTTTGTTTACGATGATGGAGAAACACAAAAACGCATTTGGAAAATTACCTTAAACGACGATAACACATTAACAGGAACAGCCTCTGATGTTTTAGGGATAGCTACAGGAGAAAGTGATGGCAGTGTGTTTCATTGGAATTATAATGTAGAGATCCCTTACGATGGCAGCACTTTAGAAGTTAATTTTGATGATTGGATGTACCTAGTAACAAATACACGCTTGATAAACCGCACGTCTATTGTTAAGTTTGGTGTTGAGGTTGGGGAAGTAACCTTAGTTATAGAAAAGGTAGAGTGAGTCATTAAGGTGCAAAGTTGCACTAATAGTGTGCTTAAATTAAGCTTTTGTTAACTCAACTCGCTGTATTTTACAGTGAATTTTACTATTTTTACTAATTTTTTAGTATTTTAGATAAAAAACGTAATTTGCTGTTGCTAACTCTTCGAAAATGCATAAAGATAGGATTTGCGAAGGCAAAATAATAACGAATAGGAATCTAATAATGAACAAAGCTCAACTAGTTGAAAAAATCTCTACTGACGCAGAAATCTCTAAAGCAGCCGCTACACGTGCACTTGACGCATTCACAGGCGCTGTAACTTCTTCATTAAAAGAAGGCAACTCTGTTGCATTAGTTGGTTTTGGTACTTTTTCAGTTAAAGAACGTGCTGCACGCACGGGTCGTAACCCACAAACGGGTGCAGAAATCCAAATTTCAGCAGCGACTATTCCAAGCTTTAAACCAGGTAAAGGTCTTAAAGACCAAGTAAATCTATAATTATAGGTTTATAAAATATAATAAAAGGGCTATTTAGCCCTTTTTATTTGTTGTAAATTTAACGCTTATTTAGCTTTAAGCGCTTTATCTCCTCGGCCAATGCCGACTGCGCCTGAGCGCACCACTTCAATTATGTCGGTTTCATGGCGTAAAGTATCTAAGAACGACTCTATTTTATCGGTGCTACTTACCAGTTGTAAGCTGTAACTTTGACGACCCATATCTAAAATAGCCCCTTGAAATACATCAACAACACGGGTTACTGCCGCACGAGTCGCTTCGTCTTTGGCAAATACTTTTACTAATAGCAGTTCGCGTTCTATGTGACTCATGTCGGTTAAATCAATAACTTTAAGTACATCGACCAGCTTGTTTACTTGCTTTGTTATTTGTTCAACAATTCTGTCATCACCTTTAGTGGTTACCGTAATACGAGAAAGAGACTCATCATCTGTAGTACCCACTGTTAAGCTATCAATATTGTATGCTCGTTGAGAAAAAAGCCCCACTATACGTGATAACGCACCAGGTTCATTTTCTAATAATATAGATAATATACGACGCATTATGCCTTCACTCCTTTTCTTAACCACATTTCGTCTATACCACCGTGCTTAATTTGCATCGGGTAAACATGTTCTTTTTCGTCTACTAAAATATCTAAAAATACCAATCTGTCGGTTATCGACATGGCTTTGTCTATCGCTGGTTGTAACTCATCAAGGGTGTTTACTCTGATCCCCACATGGCCATAGCTTTCAACAAGCTTTACAAAATCAGGCAAAGATTCCATATACGATGAAGAATGCCTACCGCCATAAATCATGTCTTGCCATTGTCTTACCATACCTAATGAACGGTTATTTAAGGAGATCACCTTTACTGCTAAGTTATACTGTAAACAGGTTGATAGCTCTTGAATGTTCATTTGAATAGAGCCGTCTCCAGTCACACATAAAGACTCTTTATCAGGAAAAGCCAGCTTAACCCCCATAGCCGCAGGTAAACCAAAGCCCATAGTACCTAGGCCGCCTGAGTTGATCCACTGACGAGGGTGTTTAAATGGGTAGTACTGCGCGGCAAACATTTGATGTTGGCCAACATCAGAGCTGACATAAGCATCTCCGTTGGTCGCTTCATATATTGCCTCGATAACTGCCTGAGGTTTTATTTTGTCACCATCGCTGTTGTAACTAAGGCATTTTTGTTCACGCCAGCTGATCACTTGTCGCCACCAATCTTCTTGTGCACTGCGATCAATTTTAATTGAACTGTTATCTATGGCAGTTTGTAATTGCTCCAGTACCGTTGCCAAACAGCCAACAACAGGAATATGTGATTTAATGGTTTTAGAAATAGAGGTTGGATCAACATCTACATGCACAATAGTGGCATTTGGACAGAATTTTTGAACATTATTAGTAACCCGATCATCGAATCGTGCGCCAAGTGCTAAAATAACATCGGCATTGGCCATCGCTTTATTGGCTTCTAATGTGCCGTGCATACCCAACATACCAATAAAGTTAGGGTGAACGCCCGATATACCGCCCAGTCCCATTAACGTGTTGGTAATAGGGGCATTAAGTGACTCGACTAAATGAGTTAGTTGCTCTGAGGTGTTTGAAAGCACAATACCGCCACCAGAGTATATAACCAGTTTTTTTGCTTCTAAAATAGCAGTAACGGCCTTACGAATTTGTTTAGAGTGACCCTTGGTATTAGGGTTGTAGGTTCTGAGTTCTGTTGCCGCTGGAAAGTTGTAAGCAAAAGTTAGCTCTGGGTTAAGCATGTCTTTAGGAAGTTCTACTACCACAGGCCCTGGGCGGCCGGTACTGGCAATATAAAAGGCTTTAGCAAGAATATTGGGAATTTCACTAGCGCTTCTACAATTAAAGCTATGTTTTACAATCGGGCGAGAGCAACCAACAATATCGGTTTCTTGAAACGCGTCATCACCAATAAGACTTGTGGGCACTTGACCTGATAACACCACCATAGGAATTGAATCCATATACGCAGTTGCTATGCCTGTTACACAGTTTGTTGCACCGGGACCTGATGTAGCAAGTACAACACCTACTTCACCGGTGGCTCTTGCGTAGCCATCGGCCATGTGTGTAGCCGCTTGTTCATGGCGTACTAAAATGTGCTCAATATCGTCTTGCTGAAAAAGTGCGTCGTATAAATCTAATACTGAGCCGCCGGGATAACCAAATATATACTTTACCTTTAGCTCTTTTAATGACTTAACAACCAATTCAGAGCCATTATATTCTTGTTTACTCATCCTCATTCCTCTGTTGATTACATGCAAAAAAAAACCCCCGCGTAGTGCGAGGGTTTTAAAAAGCATTTTTCACCTTTTAATACATCCCCGCTGGGCTTATCACTAAGACCAGTACGAGTAAGACTAAAAGGCGAAATTGTGTATTCATGATGTTTTGCTCTTTAAAATAAAATGCTGTTTAAATAACAATTTTTGTATGTGGTTATTTTTAAGGCTTTTGAGCACACATGTCAACCCATTAAACTGGTTTTTGGATTAAAAATTCATTTTTAAATGTTTTTTAATCTAATAATCTATTTGATATGAGTTATTTTCACTTTATAAGCAGAAATTATGCAGTTTTGCGTGTTTGCCTAGGCTTGGGGATGGTCAGGGGGAAATTTAAATGCTGTGTTTCTGGCATAAAAAAAGCCAGCATTAGCTGGCTTTTTAATTTAACAGTACTAATTACAGACGGTCAATTACTGATTGTGTGAAATCAGTAGTGCCGTGGCTGCCGCCTAAATCGCGAGTAGTACGGTCGCCAGATTTAATTACATCAGCAACAGCGCTACGAATACGTTCAGCTGTATCGCCCATGTTTAAATGCTCTAGCATTTGAATAGAGGCTAAAATCACTGACGTAGGGTTTGCAAGGTTTTTACCTGCAATATCAGGTGCACTACCGTGAACAGCTTCAAAAATAGCAGCATCTTCACCAATGTTTGCACCAGGTGCCATGCCTAAACCGCCTACTAAGCCAGCACATAAGTCAGATAAAATATCGCCAAATAAGTTCGTTGTAACGATCACGTCAAACTCTTCAGGGGTCATTACAAGCTTCATACATGTTGCATCAACAATCATTTCAGTTGATTCAATTTCTGGGTAACGCTCAGCTACTTCACGCGCCACTTTTAAGAATAAACCAGAGGTTGATTTTAAAATATTTGCTTTATGTACAGCAGTTACTTTTTTACGACCTTCGCGCACAGCAAGTTCGTATGCGAACGTTACAATTTTTTCTGCGCCTTCGCGAGTGATCACTGATTTTGCTTCAGCTTCAGTACCATCTTCAGATACAACTTGGCCTGCACCTGAATACATACCTTGTGTGTTTTCACGAATAGTGATGATATCAATATCGTCGTAACGGGCTTTAGTACCGGCAAACGATTTAACTGGACGTACGTTAGCGTATAAACCAAATTGCTTACGAAGCGTTACGTTGATAGATGTAAAACCTTCGCCTACAGGCGTGGTTAATGGGCCTTTTAAGGTGATTTTATTCTTAGCAATTGTGTCAATTGTTTCTTGTGGAAGCAATTCGCCTGTTTTCTCAAGCGCAGCTAGGCCAGCGTCAACAAATTCATAATCAAAATCGCATCCTGCGGCTTTTAGTATTTCAAGTGCTGAGTCGATAATGCTTGGGCCGATGCCGTCGCCTTTGATCACTGTTATGGTTTGTTTGGCCATGAACTTTTCCTTTAAAGATTTGGATACACACATAAATAAAAATACTCAACAGAGTTTAGACTACTTATATGACAGGGGTACTAAATTTGAGCCGGCATTTATACCAATTTATCTCTTATTTTGCCAGTTTATAGTATGAATACAGGGTATAATCTTGAGTTATAATGGTAATAAGTCAGCTAAATACTATTGTGAAGCCCTAAGCGCAGCAGCGATTGATTAAAATCGGCTTCACTTTGCCAGCCATGGCGACTAAGTTGTTGATTTAATATTTGCTGTTGCCATGCTGTTAATGGCTGGTTAGGTTTAAGTACGCGCTGCGCCACTACCTTTAATGCTGCCCATAATTGACCAGCATCATCAAGCTGCTTTTTAGGCAATTGCTCTGCATTTAATAAAGCCGACGCCCATGGGTCGCCACTAAGTAATTCGTTAAGCTCACTGTTTAAATGAGAGGCATCTACGTTGTTTACACCAAAAAATGTACTAAAAGGTGTATCGAGAGATTTATTCGGTGTTTGATCAATGGTGATTTTTCTAGAAACATCTGCGCTGTAATATATCAACACATAATATAGGTAAGCATATAAGCTTAAACTAACACGCTCACCTTGAACGCGGGGATTATGCTTTACTAATAGCTCTAAAATATTTACTAAACAACTAATACGGGTGCATAAAAAGGCATGTAAAGGATGAGCAATACTATTTACTAATTGTTGAAACACTACCCCTTGAATAATAGCCGGTGCTTTATCGTAACCTACCATAGATAAACTATGTCTTAAATCTTTAGCGGGTAATAGCTCTTTGTTGTAGTGCTTTACTGCTAAGCATACTGACTTTATAACGTCAGGGTAGGGGGTAAGTAAGGTGTTCAAAGCTTTAAAGCTGTATTCTTTTTGCGTTTTTATTTGTTTAACTAATTGGTACAAGGGTGCTTGTGCAGAGAGTTCACTATTCGGGATACTAAGATATTCACTGTCCCATACTTTTAAAAATAAGCGGTTATCATTGCATTCCCATGCTTTTGAGTCATCCATTAAGGACGCTTTAATACGATACCATGCCATTTTAGTATTGGCGTTATTAACTATAATATGTCGGCCTTGCGTATCCGTGGCTAAATAAACCATAGCTTGGTCGGCATACACGACTTGGCTGCCAGGCACATATTGTCCAACATGTGCAACTAGCGCTTTTAATAACGTTTGTGCAAATGAGTTGGGAGTTCTTATATATAAATCAGCGACCGCTTTATAAAAATTTATGTGCTGTTGTTTTTCATTACAAGTAACGTTAAGTGCTAATATATTAGCTAAAGAAACCAACACACTGGCACCGTCATAAAGCATAATTTTAGGTGTATCTAATAATGCGTGTTTGTATTTGCCTAATTTTGCCAAAATATGAGCAATTTGGTGCGCGGGTTGTTTAGCCGTTAATAATACTTTGGCTGCAAGTTTATGGCGTAACTGCCACATTTTTTTATCGGCTTCGTTAAACGTTTGCTGTTGAGCTAACTTATTTAATTGTTTGGCAACACAAAGGTGTTCAACTAATGAGGCACTAATATAAAGCTCGGTTAAATCGTTGTCGTAGTTTTGACTACGACACAAAGCACAGGTTAATACACATTGGTTAACCACTAAATTGGTTGCGTAACTATAATGTGTTTTATATAAATTTAACTGAGCTTGCAAGGCCGCTGGGTTTTGTTTGTATAATGCAGCGTATTGCTCTGAAAGCTTACACACAAGAGGGTAGAAGGTATGCCACTGACTTTTATTGTTATGGGAGCTTAAAAGCAGTTGCGTGCTTTCGAATAGCTTTTTTAGTTTACCCGACAGTGGAGCTTCCATTAAATCTTCCCATCATTATGCTCAAGGTATTTTTCATAAGCACTTGGGCCCCACATTATTAGTTGGCCATTTTTAAATAATAACCCAGTACATTCATCCATGGTGGTGATACCGTCTGAGGTTTTATGTTGGGTACGATAAAAAACCACCTGCCATACTTGCTCGCCATCACGCCTAGCATAGGTTAAATCTGGGCTACCTAAATATTCAAGCACATCATTTAGCGTAAAGGTATCTTCTAAACGCAATTTTTCGATATAGCGTTTATTAAATGCTTCTCTGTCTTGCCAAATCATAGCTTGTGGATCGTCTTTATAGAACATAATAACTGAAGTAGCTATTAGAGCGTATAAACCTAATCCTAATATTAAATACCTAATAAACTTTTTAAACATTGCCAACCCAGACCAAAATAGCTATCGCTAGTATACGTATTGCAAGTTTACAGTGCTATTAACTTGCGACTAATTAAGCCTTAACTGCTTTAAACTAAAGCCTAAATGGATATCTGTACGCAAACTCACCAATTGTTTAGAAATAACAAACATATCCATATCTTCATTAAGCTTTTTTTGTAGTCGTGTATTTAACGATTCATCATTTAGCGCTTCTTCAATAGAGCTGTATTGATTAACCAATTGCTGCGCGGATTTAACACCAATACCTTTAACACCAGGAATGTCATTGGTTTTATCGCCTGCGAGTGCCCAAAAGTCGATGAGTTTATGTTGAGCGACAGCAAAGCGCTCTTCAATATGTTCTTCATTGAGGTGTTGCTTTTTAAAGTAATCGTATACTTCAATATGCTCATTCAAATGAGGCAAAAAGCCTTTATCAGTAGAGACAATGGTATTGTTTATCTGATTATTAGCCGCTTTATGCGCTAAAGTCGCAATAATATCGTCGGCTTCATCGTTAGTCGGTTCAAATACCACTATACCGGTTTCTTCAATGGCCGCTTTAAAATGGGGTAACGCGTTTTTTAAGGTCTCTGGCATAGGTGCACGCGAATGTTTGTAGTCTTTATAAAAGTGGTAACGCCAGCTTTTGTCACCATCAAAAACCGCAATTGCATGGGTTGCATTGGTGGTGGTTAAAAGTTTTTTGCATGCATGTGCAACCCGTGCACAGCAGGCTTTTAACATGTGCTCGTCGCTGTGATGACTTTGGTTTGCATCAACAGCATAAATGCGCCTAATTAAATTAAGCGCATCAATAAGGAGTAAATGGGGATTCAATTATAAACTCACGCTTTTATTGTATAACAAGGAATATACTTACTTCCGGGAAGTTTCATTCTACCTTGTTCTACAAATGCTTGTAAAAGCTTGTCCATTGCTTCCATTAAATCAGGCTCACCACTTAGCACATAGGGGCCATGCTCTTTAATTGCATTTAAGCCTTCTTCTTTTACGTTACCGGCAACAATTCCCGAAAACGCACGACGTAAATTAGCGGCGAGCTGTTGTTTGGGTTGATCAAGGTGTAAATCAAGTGACCCCATGGCTTCATGAGTTGGATAAAAAGGCTGCTGAAAATCATTTTCTATTTTCAACGTCCAGTTAAAGTAATAAGCATCGCCTTGGCTTTTACGGTATTCGCGTACCCCATTCATGGCCGATTTCAGTTTTTGACTAACTAATTGAGGGTCATCAATAATCACTTCAAATTTACTCAGCGCAGCATCGCCCAAAGTCATTTGAATAAACTTACAAAGCTCTTCAAAGTAAGCTTTGGTCTGTTTAGGGCCAGTTAAAATAACAGGTAAACATTGCTTGTCGTTTTCAGGGTGTAACAAAATACCTAATAAATAAAGTAACTCTTCGGCTGTACCTGCGCCACCTGGAAAAATAATAATAGCGTGTGCGGTGCGAACAAATGCTTCAAGGCGTTTTTCAATGTCGGGTAAAATAACCAGCTCATTTACAATCGGATTGGGTGGCTCTGCCGCTATAATGCTGGGCTCAGTTAAACCTAAATAACGATTATTGGTAATACGTTGCTTTGCGTGGCCAATGGTTGCGCCTTTCATTGGGCCTTTCATTGCACCAGGCCCACAGCCAGTACAAATATTTAATCCACGTAACCCCAGTTCATAGCCAACTTGCTTGGTGTATTTATATTCGACTTCGTTAATAGAGTGGCCACCCCAACATACAATCATGTTAGGTTCGCTATTTACCTTAAGCGCGTCGGCATTTCTAAGCATATCAAAAACCATATGGGTAATGGCTTTAGTTTCTTGAAGGTTCTTTTCATACTTTTGGCAAATAAACAAAATATCGCGAATAACCGAAAATATGTGCTCATGAATGCCTGTTACTATGTGGCCATCAACAAAGGCCGTTTGCGGAGGATTTTCTAACTCAATTTTTATACCGCGTTCACGGCTAACCAAACGTATATCAAAATCTTTGTGTTTATCGTAAATATCATTGCTTACATCGGTGTGGCTGCCTACATTGAGCACGGCCAATACACAGTTTCTAAATAGTCTGTAGCGTTCGCTGGTTGATGATTGCTCGAGTAAGTCTACTTCTAGCTGCGACAATAAATCTAATACCCCTGTAGGGTTTAATTGTATTAGCATCGACATTCTCCTTGAAACTTCTTGGGTAAATTTACTGCGTAGTTATGCCTTATACTCAAGGGTAAAAGTGCATAACACTATTTACTAATACACAGACGATCCCGGCCTGAGTTTTTAGCATCGTAAAGAGCCTCATCGGCTCTATCAAATGCTTTTAGAGGCGTATCACCCTCTTCAAATTGGGTTGCGCCTAAAGAAACAGTAATTTGTATTTGCTTGTCTTTAAATTTAAATGGGATCTTTTTAATCGACAGTCTTAATTTATCGAGATGCTCGACGGCGTTTTCAAGTGAAGTACGGGGCATTAATAACACAAACTCTTCGCCGCCATAACGGGCAATAAAATCAGTTTGTCTAATCGATTTTTGCAGCGCTTTGGCAATCACTTGCAAGGTAATGTCGCCGGCTGTGTGACCAAAACGATCGTTAATTGATTTAAAATGGTCAACATCAATAACCACTAAGGTTATGTCTGACGGGCGTTCGTTAAATACATTGATTTCGTGATTATAACGTTCATCAAAAGCTGCGCGATTAGGTAATTTGGTAAGACTGTCGAGTAAACTTTTAAAACGTTGTTCATTCAAACGTTTCTTATAATTACTAACTTTGCTTTCTAAACTGCCAATTCTATCGTTTATTTGTGCAAAGCTAGAAATTAAAATTTGGCGATCTTTTTGTTCTAGCTGCTCTTTTTCTAAAATATCAGCACTCAATGAGCGTAACTCATTTTCAACCAATTGCTTTAACTCTGTAATTGATGTTGCTTTATTTGTTTGTGTATTTAAATTTCTTAGCTTTTCACCAATTCGTTGATTAATTGAGTCAAACTCAACAGTCATCGATTCAGAATGCTCGCTGGTCGATACTAATGAGCGATGTAGCTCTCCGAGTGTTTGGTTTAAAGAGGTTAAGAAGCTTTGTGCTGACGCG
Source organism: Pseudoalteromonas sp. meg-B1 (assembly GCF_003173795.1). Taxonomy (GTDB): domain Bacteria; phylum Pseudomonadota; class Gammaproteobacteria; order Enterobacterales; family Alteromonadaceae; genus Pseudoalteromonas; species Pseudoalteromonas undina. The sequence continues at coordinate 110,189 of NZ_QGQU01000002.1, forward strand.
CGCTCAACTTGAATGCTTTGTACAATAAGTGTGATTACATCAATTGCTGCATCAAGTAGCTGGTCTACGGCTTTATTTTTAGCGATACGTTTTTTTATTAAATACAGCTCATCGTTGGCTTCTTCCTCGAGTACTAACTGACTAACTAATTTAAATAGTTTTTCAGTAAGAGCACTTAGATTTGGAGGCTCAAAGGTATCGTTGCTTTTAGCAATTAAGGCTTGATGATAAAAAGTGATCAGCTGATTTAAAACAGGGATAAACCCATGTACAGATTGAATATCGTCTAGCTCGTTATCAAGCAAATGACGCAGTGTTCTGCGGGTATCGTCAGGCAAGCCTTTGGTTTGTTGTAATTGCTTACCTGCATTTTGTACACTGGTAAAGAGGTCGCGTTGATGTGCTAGTTGAATGGCTTCTTGGTTTTTAAGCAAAGCTAAAATATCATCCACTAAAGGGGCAAAGTCTTCAAAACTCATTCCTTTGTTTAACGCGCTTCGAAACTTAGCTAGGCGGTTATCAAGCTCAGTATCAAGTCCCTTACAGCTTAAAGACAACTTAGCTGCAAAATTAGAAAGCGTACTCACTTGATGTTGGCGAGCACTTTCTATTACTTTTCTACTGTCGATTGCTTGCTTTAGTTTTTGTTCCACCGTATTGGAGCTCCTAGACACCTACACACCATCATCGTAATACCTCTATTGTTTTAGTTTACAACAAAAACATATTAATAGTAGGTATGAGATCAAAAACTTAATGTTTTTAATAACAAAATACGAGCGATCTTAAATATAAGTGCATTTACCGCTTTTAATTCACTTTTAAAATGGGTCTTGTTAATCTTGGTACAACAATACGTTATATAAAAAAGAGCCTTTATGAAAAAGCTACTTGCCTTATCAATTTTAGCTGCCTGTTCAGCACCAGCATTTGCCGACGTTAACTACGCTTTAAATATCTCTCAGCCAGAGCATCATTTAGGTGATGTAAATGTAGAGTTTCCTAAAACGGCGCAATCATATTTAGATGTAAAACTGCCAGCATGGCGTACTGGTCGCTATGAAATTTTAAACCTTGCCAATGGCGTTCGCTATTTTAAAGCCAGCGACGATGAAGGTAATGCATTAAAGTGGGAAAAAATAGACCACAGCACATGGCGTGTTCATTTAAACGAGCCGACTGAAGTTAATGTTGATTACCAAGTATATGCCAATGAGCTAGGTAAGCGCGCTCGCCATATTGACGATAGCCATGCGTTTGTTGATGCATCGGGCTTTTTTATGTTTAGCGAGTCATTTCGCCAAGAGCCAGTTACGGTTGAATTAAACGTACCTAAAGCATGGCGCTCTGTGTCGGGTATGGAAAACTATAAAAATAAACACAGCTTTAAAGCCAGTGACTACGACGTGCTTGTTGATTCACCAATAGAAACAGGTGTTAACGAACTGCGTACTTTTGAGGTTGATGGCCGTGAGTATGAGCTAGTGGTGTGGGGCGAAGGTAATTACGACATAGAACTGATGCTAACCGATCTGAAAAAGCTAGTGGCAACGGGCAATGTAATTTGGGACAGCTACCCGTATGAGCGTTATGTATTTATGGTGCATGCTACATCGGGCGCGGGCGGTGCAACCGAACACTTAAACTCAACTATTATTCAACGCCCACGTGATCGCTTTGCTAAACGTGAAGACTATTTAGCTTTTATCAGTACAGCGGCACATGAATTTATTCATACTTGGAATGTAAAAGCATACCGTCCTAAAGGGCTTGCGCCATATGACTACACTAATATTAATTATTCAAAATTGCTGTGGATTGCTGAAGGGTCTACAAGCTATTTTGAAGATCATTTATTAGTGCGTTCGGGTATTCAAACCACCGATGAATTTTTTAAGAACTTTAGTAAAACCATTAATCGCCACCTCACTACCCCTGGTCGTGAAGTGCAAAGTGCAAGTGAAACCAGCTTTGATAAATGGATAAATCAAGGTGGCGATCATGCACGTAATTACGGCACTAATATTTATCTTGAAGGCTCGTTATTGTCGATGGCGTTAGATGTCGACCTACTTGAAAAAAGCCAAGGTAAAATAAGCTATAAAGACGTACACAACGAACTTTATAAGCAACATAGGCTACCAGCGGGTTTTACTGAACAAGACGTATTAGCTATTTTAAAACAACTATCAGGACGTGATTACAGCGCTTGGTGGCAAGAAAATGTTAGCACACCAGCCAGCCTAGATTTTGATGAATTATTGGCAAAAGTTGGTTTAAGCTTTGAATTACCAGAAAAAGCCAAGGCCACACCAAGCTTAGATGCCTTTACTAAAAATACTGGTGAGTTACTTACACTTACCCATGTAAGCCGCGATGGCGCAGCATGGCAAGGTGGCTTAACTACCGACGATAAGCTCGTCGCTATTAACAAAAAGCATGTAGGGAAAAACTTAACCACGAGCCTAGAAACCTTTAAAGCAGGAGACAAGGTAACTGTTGATTTTATTCGCCGTGATGCATTAATGTCGACTGAGCTTATGTTGTCAGAAGATTTCGACAAACCTAAAAAAGTAGTCGCTAATAAAAATGCTACTGCTGAGCAAAAAGCGCTATTTAAAGCATGGATGGGCGTAGCGCATCCAAATGATGTGAAAAAAGACGACTAACATCGTTTATCATTTTGTTTAAAAAGGAGCTTAGTCTCCTTTTTTGTTTATTGGGCGCTATATTGTAACAATTTATCTCAGCGCAGTTGACCTGACTCATACTTAATGAGTAATCTGCTGGTTCAATAATAAAAGGGATTCTATAATGCGTTTAAAACCTCTTGTTGCCACGTTGGTAGCAACCTGTTCACTGGCACTTTCTTCTGCGGCTCATGCCGATGAAGGCATGTGGCAACCTCATCAACTACCAGAGCTTGAGTCAATTTTAAAAGCCAAAGGGCTTGAAATTAGCGTTGATTCAATTTCAAAATTAACCGAATTTCCAATGAATGCGGTTATCAGCTTAGGCGGTTGTACAGCCTCGTTTGTTTCGCCAAAAGGCTTAGTTGTAACTAACCATCACTGTATTTATGGTTCGGTGCAATATAATTCAACGCCTGAAAATAACATTTTAGAAAATGGCTTTTTAGCAAAAACACCGGCTGAAGACTTACCAGCTGCGCCAGGTTCACGTGTGTACGTAACCGAAACAGTGACCAATGTGACCGACAAAGTGATTAGCGGCACTAACGAGCTAAGCGCAAAAGCACGCTATGATGCGTTAGAAAAAAATCAAAAAGCACTCGTTGCACAGTGTGAAGCTGATGCTAGTTACCGTTGTAATGTGTATTCGTTTCATGGTGGTTTAGAGTTTTACCTAATTAAATCACTGGAAATTAAAGATGTACGTTTAGCGTATGCACCTGCCATGGGCGTAGGTAAATACGGTGGCGATATAGATAACTGGATGTGGCCGCGCCACACAGGCGATTTTGGTTTTTACCGCGCCTATGTAGGTAAAGACGGCAAGCCAGCAGAGTACAGCGAAGATAACGTACCGTACGTGCCAGAGTCTTACTTAAGTGTAAGTGCTAAAGGCGTGCAAGAGGGCGACTTTGTTATGGTAACTGGCTATCCAGGGCGTACCAATCGTTACCGTATTGCCGCAGAGGTTGATTACGTATTTAACGACAGTTACCCTAAAGCGCGCATGCACAATACTAAATACGTGTCACTAATTGAAGAAAACTCAGAAGATGGCAGCAAAGCCCGTATTGCTTACGAAAGCACCATAGCAGGTTACAACAACTACATTAAAAACTATGGTTCGATGATTGAAAGCTTCAAAAAAGGCACCATGTTTGAGCGTAAAAAACAGTTTGAACAAGAGCTTACAAGCTGGATAAACAGCGATAGCGAGCGTAAACAGCGCTACGGGAATGTGCTTAATGAGTTATCGGCATTAGTAGCTCAATCGCAAGAGCACAGTGAGCGCGACCGTATGGTAGGCTATGTTCATCGTTCACAAATGATCAGCACGGCACGTCGTTTATACCGCTTAGCGGTTGAAAAACAAAAGCCAAATAGTGAGCGCGAATCAGGTTACCAAGAACGCGATTTACCGCGTATTAAATCTTCTCTTGAGCGTATGTCACGTCGCTTTGATGCCAATGTAGATAAAGCTATATTACTGCACTTTTTAGAGCAATATGCAGCATTACCTAAAGCAGAGCGATTTAGTGAAATTGATAAAGCTTTTGCTTTAGAAAACGGTTTTGATAAAGCAAAACAAAGCGCATTGCTAGATGAAATGTACGCTAAATCAAGACTAGATAATGAAATTGTACGTAATTCATTATTTGAACAAACACTAAGTCAGCTTAACCAAAGCCAAGACCCGTTCATGCAATATGCAAAAGCTATATTTGCTGTGATGAAAGCTGAGGAAGATAAGTCAAAAGCCTTGGCAGGTAAGTTACAAGCTGCTCGCCCAGAGTTAATGAGTGCAATTATTGCCTTTAACAAAGCGCAAAACAAACCGGTTTACGCCGATGCAAACAGCACATTACGTGTAACTTACGGCACGGTAGGCGGTTATTCTCCGCAAGATGGATTAGTGGCTACGCCGTTTACTTCACTTGAAGGCTTATTGGCTAAAAACACCGATGTTGACCCATTTAATGCGCCTAAAAAGCTGCAAGAGCAAATTAAAGCGAAGCTTTATGGTGATTACACTGGTGGCATGAATACTGTTCCGGTTAACTTTTTATCAAATGTAGATACAACTGGCGGTAACTCAGGTTCGCCAACGCTTAACGGCAATGCCGAGCTGGTGGGTTTACTGTTTGACGGTGTGTACGAAAGCATTATTGGTGATTGGGATTACAACCCAGAACTAAACCGCTCAATTCATGTAGATTCGCGCTACATGCTGTGGGTAATGGATAAAGTAGATAACGCCCAAAACCTATTAGACGAAATGAAAATCGTAAAATAAATAGCAGTTAAAATAACAAAAGGCGCTTACCTTAACCGGAAGCGCCTTTTTTGTTTAAACATTTTTGGCGATTAATCTAACTTAAGCTACGGGCTACGGGCTACGGGCTACGAGGTTCGGGGGAGCTAATATTTAACTTTCACTGACACTCGGCTTTGTGTGATGGTTTTGGTTTCTCATTTTCTGCTCATTATCTTCTCCATGTTCAAATAGCTTTTTGATGAATTATGCACAAAGAGGGCGAAGAGACGCTGCGCTTTTGTAGGAGCAAGGTGTTTTTAAATTAAACTTTTTTATAACGGTAACTACGTAAGTTTAATTTACTAAATGCCAACTAGCATAATTTTACCTTGTGCCATGCCCTCAAGCTGGCAGCTAAAATCAATGCGCTTTTCAGCAGGTGTTTTATACAGCAAAGTGAGCTTACGAAAAGGCGTGGTAATCACTTTGACCGTTTTGATTTGTAAACTAACGCGTGTTCGTTTGTCTAAAAAGGCAAAAGCCGTTTCCGTTAATGCTTTTTTACATGCGCTTAATGCTGTATTTGTTACAACGCCAGATAATATTGAGTTACTAATATCTTCAGCCGACAAGCTACTATAACCACTTGCCATTACGCACGCGGCATAAATATCAAGTATGGCAATAGCGCGTACTTTTTGACTTTTAGGATCCTCATAAACAGCCATTACACAGGGTACTTTAGATTCATCGAATACCTGCGGTTGAATTGTGTTTACGATTAAAGACTGACTTATATGTTTATGAAACAAACGTTCTAATTGCGACAGCTTTGGTAACGCTAAATCATCATTTAATTCAATTTCATCAGGAATGACTTCGTTATTTTCTACAAGTTGAACCAGAGGTAATAACTTATCGTGAAGTTGTTCATCTGTAAAAGGCTTTGACAGAACAAAAGATGCGCCAAAGCTAATGGCTTCTTCAATTTGAGACTTTTCATCAACCGTGGTTAGCATTGCTACTATTATATTAAGTTGCCTTTGCTTTATTGCACGTAATAGCGTAACTCCACACATATCAGGCATATGCCAGTCTGTAAGGACAATATCGGGGTGCCAACTACCAATAAGCGTTAACGCAGATTTAGCATTGTTGGCTTTTTCTATTAATAACTTCCGATAGCCAAACTTTTCCAACCCTCGGCGTACTATTTCAAGTGTTGCATGGCTATCATCCACGATAAGTATTTTCACACAGGTAACTTTTTTTTAATGTTGTTGTTATTATGGCAGATTTTTTTCACAGCGCTAAACTCTAGTAAATAAACACTTAATTTAAGATAACTAAATAATGCCATATGCCGTATTTCCGCCAGAGGTTTATCATTATATTGCTATAAATTTTGGGCTACTTATTTTAGCCGCGTGGTTTTATATTCTTTTACTGATACTCAGAGAGTTTAGGGCATTTGCACTTAGCATGGTTAAAAGTAACGGAACAATGGATGATGCGACGTTAGCTATGTGCAGAGAGTCTGTTGAAAATGCTATGAGCTATGTTAACGATAACCGAAAAACTATCGCTGAGTTAATCAGTGTACAAATGCTATTACAACAGCAATTGACTGAGGTTACTTCATCAACCAAAGATCATGTTACCGAAAAAGAACAACAGCTAATCGATGATCTCAATAAAAAATTAAAACGCTCGCATAAGCTAATTCGCAAACTTAAAGGGGATTTGGATAAAAGTGTTGAAAAATTAAAAGTTACCCGTCAAAAACTCTATGCACAATATGATGCAGTGACTGTGCTTCAAGAAGAAAAAGACCAGTTACAAGCAGATTACGAAGCGCTTAAAACCGCAAGCGAGAATAGTGATAAAACATCAAACGCAGATGCATCCTCAACGCCTGATCAAACAAGATTACTTAACACTTTAAACGAATACAAAAGGCAAATTGCAGAGCAAGACCAACTGCTACAGCAATTGCAGTTACAAACAGACGGGCCAGAAAGTAGTGAGGAGTTAGACACACTCAAGCAAGAGCTAGAAAAAACACAGTACGCACTTAAACACCTTACAAAAGAGAAAAAATTCATTGAAGGGCGTTATTTAGAAATGATGAAAAATAGCCAAAAACCAAGTTAGCTAACATCTTTTTTTAGTATGAGCCAGTACACGTTATAGCTGTGTTTTCTGCTTATTCACTTCTATTTGTAGAATAAGGTCTTTTAGTGATTTATGCACAAAGAGGGCGAAAAGACGCTGCGCTTTTAGAGGAAGATATAAAACAAAACTATTTTTAGCTAGTCAGAATCATATAGCGCCACGTTATCTTGGCTGAGTATGTGAGGTTGCAATTTGCACATTTAAGGTAAAATGGGAGTGCAGATAAAGAAAAGCTAAAAACATCTTTTTAATGTTCACAGCGAGTGCACTGAATCATAAATTTTCTTGTGTTTTTTCCGTTAGAAGTTCTTGTTAGTTTTTATTATTTACAATACTTTTTGGCTTTAAAAAAACCTGTAATACAAATTACTATATAAAAAGCATACAACCCTATCTTTTCAGCCCACGTAGCTTGTGGAAGTGAGCCATAAAAACGAAGGTAATCATTAAAAACTAACGTCCCAACACAAACAATAATAGCAGTTGTTTTGAAGTAGAAAACACCCGCCGATTTTATAGTTGATATAGAGACAATTAAAGCCCCAAAGATAGATAAAAAGCTAATATTGACATGGCTCCAGGTACAATACTTGGTGCTAGTGCAAAAGTTGTTATGATTATTGAAAACCATCCTAATATTTTAATGGTCATTCGACTCCTTTAAAAACTAACAACCGTATAACACGCAATGTGTTGGCGTGGTTTTTTGTTTGCCAAAACTATGACAACTTTACATTGTCGGAGTTTAGGTGTTTGTTATATTCTTATCATATTCCTGGTTAACATTTGATAAATACTTATTAAATAAGTTAAAACGATAACGCAAGAGATAGCTAAAATACTACTGTTAGGGAATAAATACCAAGCGGCTACAATTAAAATACTTCTTAACACAGCATGAATTAAGCCAACAGGGTGTTTAACGATCCAAGAATACACTACCCAATGAAGTCCTAAGCCAACGCCTAAACTCAAAGGAACAAATTCAGGTGCATTTAAAAGTAATGGAATATGGACAGCCCAAAGAAGATTAACCATCACTATGCATAGGCCCATAAGTTTTGCTAAAGGGTTGGATGAGGAAACTAAGTTCTCTTTTCTAAATTTTGCAATTACTAAAGCTATAGGAAAAATACCGCCTGTTGCGAAAAGTAGAATATATATAGAAATATTTGCGCTAAATTGAGTACTTAAAAGCCCAACTAAACCCCAAATAATGATTCCAGCAACCGGCATTGAAATAGATCTGTTTGAAGATTGTTCAAATTCTATTCTGTATTCATCTAATGTCAAAATACTCTCTCCTTGCTTGAGTAATGCTCAGACTTATTGAAGCACATAACGCCCTGTTAAGGGGCTGATAATGTTTGGCTAAAATGTGAAGCGAAGCGGAACCGAGCCAAACTTTAGCAGTCCCGCTTGAACAGCTTGTTAGATTTTACCTTTCTTTTTTGCTTCAACGCGTAGACCAATAAAGTAATCCCTCAAGTAGTTCGCAGCCAAAAATGAATAATCATTAATTATCTCGATTCTGCGACCAAATTTTGTAGTGGTAATAATAACTTCATCTACTTTTCTATCAGAAGCTTTACGTCGATGTCGGTGCTCCTCACTCAGAAATGTAAGGTTATCTACAATGCTAATTATTTGATCTGGTTTTTTACAATAATCTAAAATTCCACTAGCGTGAAATAAACAGTTTCTGATTTTTAGGGCAGCATCTACTTGTTCAAATAGAGGTACAGATTTAAAATCGAGACCAACAGTTTTGAAATAGTTGTTAATCTTTGAGATACCTTGACCTTTGGTTAAGCTAAGGCTTATATGCGTAACCTTTTCAATTTCCTTGGCTAATAAAAGCAAGTAAGCCTCATATAGTGAAGCAATAGAGAATAAGTTTCCTCTACTCATCAACCATGGAAATGTTCGTTCTATTTTCCTGCCTTCAATCTCCCAGCGCTTTTCGGCTATATCAGGATGATTCGGAAAATAGATTGGAAGCTTTGCCAGCTCGTCTTCTTTTTCACTCTCTAAAAATCTAGGTGTTTTCCAAATGTAGTCAGCAGCATCCGAAAACTCTTCATTAGCCGAATGTGCCAATTTAACATTTAAAGCTTTATTTATTATTATGTTGGCGGGCTCCATAACTCTCCATGTAAAATCTAACAATTTAATAGTGCGCTCATCGCGCATATCTCTGCCAATGTCACGCTCACTCTTCTATTTTATATAGTTTTAACAAATTACCTAACATATTACTATCACTAAGTTTTTTATTGTATTTAATAAATACTTAGAGGAGTAATATGCGCGCTTGGCTCATTTTCTTGAATATATGAGCAAGCGGTAGAATTAGATACAGCATTCAATCAAATTACTTCAACATTCTTTAGTATATTTCATGTGCATTTTGTAACCATTAAATGCTAGGTTAGGTGTAACTATATTGAAGGAATAAATTATGAAACTTGAGTCTTTAGCGTTGCACCATGGTTATGAATCTGAAGCCACCACTAAGTCGGCGGCGGTGCCAATTTATAACACCTCTTCGTACACCTTTGATAATACCCAGCATGGCGCTGATTTATTTGATTTAAAAGTGCCGGGTAATATTTATACCCGCATAATGAATCCGACCAATGCGGTACTTGAGCAGCGTATTGCGGCGATGGAAGGTGGTATTGGTGCGCTGGCTGTGGCTTCGGGTATGGCGGCGATTACTTATGCAATTCAATGTTTATGTGAGGTGGGCACTAATATTGTAAGCACTAGCCAAGTATACGGCGGCACTTATAACTTATTTGCTCACAGCTTGCCGCGCCAAGGTATTGAAGCGCGAATGATTAAAGCCGATGATTTTGACGGTTTTGAAAACGCCATTGATGAAAACACCCGTGCTGTTTTTTGCGAATCAATTGGTAACCCTGCAGGGAATATAGTTGATATCGCTCGCCTTGCGAAAATTGCCCACAGCAAAGGGGTGCCTTTAATTGTAGATAACACTGTGGCTACGCCGTATTTATGTCGGCCATTTGAGTTAGGTGCCGATATTGTGGTGCACTCACTCACTAAATACATTAACGGCCATGGAACCGCGATTGGCGGCATGATTGTTGATTCGGGCAAGTTTGACTGGAAAGCCAATGCAACCCGTTTTGCGATGATGAATGAGCCTGATCCGTCGTACCATAATGTAGTGTATACCGATGCGTTTGCTGAGGCGGCGTTTATTGGGCGTTGCCGTGTTGTACCCCTTAGAAACACCGGTGCGGCGCTTGCGCCTAAAAACGCCTCTGATATTTTAATTGGCCTTGAAACGTTAGGGCTAAGAATGGATCGTCACTGCGAAAACGCGCAAAAAATTGCTGAATATTTAGAGAGCCATCCTAAGGTACTTTGGGTTAATTACGCGGGATTAAAATCAAGCCCGTATAACGAAATGAGCCAAAAAATTACCAATGGTAAAGCGTCAGGTATTTTAAGTTTTGGCATTGCCGGTGGCCTTGAAGCCGGTACGCGGTTTATTGATGCTCTAAACATGATTTTACGTTTGGTAAATATTGGCGATGCTAAATCGCTGGCTTGCCACCCAGCATCGACCACGCATCGCCAATTAAATGATGAAGAGCTCGCCAATGCTGGCGTTAGCCGCGATTTAATTCGGTTATCGGTGGGTATTGAAAACATTGACGACATTATTGCCGATGTAAGCCAAGCACTCGATAAAGCTTAAACCGTACAGTAAATACCTCAAACTTTTTTGAGGTATTTATTTTTGCAATAAAAAAGGAGTGCCGATACATGAAATTTTTAATTTTTCTCGGTTCGGTTAGAAAAAGTACCCCACCTAAGCCTGCGCGTTTAGGGGAGAGAGTAGCAAAAGCATGTGAGCGTTGTTTGCTTGAGCACTATTCTGAGCATGAAATAGAGCTTATTGATCCGCTCGATTACGATTTAGACCCTGTGTTTAAACCGCACTTTGCCTATACGCAGGCTGAGGTACCTAAACAACTTGATGATTTAGCAGCAAAAATTAAAGCCAGCGATGGCTTTGTTATGGTGAGCCCTGAATATAATCATTCGATGAGTCCGGCACTCGCTAATTTGCTTAACCATTTTGGAAGCTCGTTATTTGGCTATAAACCCAGCGCAATTGTGACCTATTCTGCAGGGCAGTGGGGCGGCGTGCGCGCTGCTGTTGGCATGCGCAGCTTTTTAAGTGAACTGGGCTGTTTGCCGGTATCAGCAATGATCCATGTACCAAAAGCACAGGATGTGTTTATTGAAAGTGGTGACGCAAACAATGCGGCAGAGCAAACATCGTGGGATAGCTATTTTTCGCGCACCTTTAATCAATTAATGTGGTGGGCTGAGGGCGCAAGCAAACAACGTGAAGCGTTAGATCCTAAGCAATTAAGCAAAGATTTTAAACGTGACCCATCACAGCGTAATGCGCCTTAACGGTTAAAAATTTAAGCTAGTCTTTTTTGGCATCTTCACGAGGGGAGGCCAATATTGCTTGTTTTTGTTCGTCAGTTAAAATAATCCAGTCGAATATTTCGTCGCTAGTGCGCCCGCACCCAGTGCAGTAGCCATTCATTCTATAACATTCACCGATACAGTCTGTTTTTAAATGAGTGGATTGTTTACTGGGTGTTTGGCGCATACATTCTCTCGTTATTATTTCGTGGCGACGGGCTTTCCTACTTCTAAAGAGGTCGACCAAGTTTTAATTTTTGATAACGTTTTGCTGGTATAAACAGAAATAACCGGCGACTTATCATCAAGTACAAAGGTGGTACGCAGCGACGTTTCTGACTCTTTTTGTGTTTCTAACCAGTTGTTTTTTTTAGTTAAACATTGGCGAGTGAGTTCAACTGCTTGTTGATGCATAGCTACCGCTTGCTGTTGATCTTTGTAGCTTTCTTGGCATTGATAGGTCACAGTTTGATTGTTAAAGCTAGTCACTTGGCAGTTATCGCCAAATACGTTGTACTTTGCAGTCCACACATCTAAATATGAGTTTTGTACTTTGGTGTCTTTTAACGCATCAAATCGATTATCGAATTCGGTTATTAAGCCATCCATTTTTTCACAGGGCGTTAAGCTGTCTAATTTGGCTTTTTGCTCGCTGGTTAAACTGCTACATCCAGACAAAATAAGACCAGTGAGTATAAGCGATATATAAGTTTTCATAGTGCGCTATCCTTTTGTAATAGCTATTCCTTAAATATTAGCTAAAGGATACCTAAGGGAGAGAATAAATGCTATTGAGAAGGCTGAATTAAAAAGAAAAATTATGGCTTTTTATGACGATGTGCGCCACATAATTGCGCACACAGTAATCGTTGTATTTACTTATGACGACCTTGTAGGCAAGCAACTACATCAGTGAGTTCTAACCCTTGTCGTTGTAATAGTACAACAAGGTGATACAACAAATCGGCCGACTCGTTGGTAAGTTCATTGTTGTCGTGTTTCATTGCCGCAAGTGCCACTTCTACACCTTCTTCACCTACTTTTTGACAGCTACGGCTTAAGTCTTCTGCGAACAGTGACGCAGTGTAGCTTTTAGCTGGATCATCATTTTTACGAGCAACAATGACATCCTCAAGTTGCGCTAAAAAGCTCAAGCTTGGTTTTGCATCATCACCAAAACAGCTTTGCGTGCCTAAATGACAGGTTGGGCCCTCTGGGTTTGCAAGTACGAGTATAGAGTCGTAATCGCAATCGGTATGCACCGATACCACGTTTAAAAAGTTTTCTGATGATTCGCCTTTGGTCCATAAACGCGATTTAGAGCGCGAATAAAAAGTCACTTTATTACTTTCAAGTGTTACTTTAAGCGCTTCGCTGTTCATAAAGCCTTGCATTAAAATCACGCCAGAGCGGGCATCTTGAACAATGGCAGGGATCATTTCGCTTTTAGCGAAATCAACTTGAGTTTGGTTTTCTAAGGTTACTTGCATAGTCTTGCTGCCACTTGGTTATCGATTAAAAATTGTTTTAGTTCACCGATGTTTATCACGTTTTTGTGAAAAACACTGGCTGCGAGCGCACCATCTACTTGGCTTTGTTGAAATACATCAACAAAATCTTGCATGCTGCCTGCACCGCCGGAGGCGATTAAAGGAATATCACACAGCTGGCGTATTTTGCTTAGTTGCTCGTTGTCGTAACCGTTGCGAACACCATCTTGGTTCATACAATTTAAAACGATTTCGCCAGCACCTAAGTCTTGTACGCGTTTAACCCATTCTTCGGTTTTATATCGGGTGCGGCTTGACGCATTAGGATCGCCAGTAAGCTGATAAACTAGATATTCACCGGTTGTTTCATCATAAAAGCTGTCAATGCCAACAACTACACACTGCTTGCCAAACTCATCATGTAATTCTTTAATTAGCTCTGGACGCGCAATTGCAGGGCTATTAATACTGATTTTGTCAGCGCCACGTTCAAGCACACGAGCTGCATCGGCTACCGATTTAATACCACCGGCTACACAAAATGGAATATCGATATGGCGGGCAATGTTTTCAACCCAATTAACATCGAGTAAGCGTTTTTCAACACTTGCACTGATCTCGTAAAACACCAGTTCATCAGCACCGGCTTCGCTGTAGGCTTTAGCTAGGGTAAGTACATCGCCAACCACTTCGTGGCCTTTAAATTTAACCCCTTTAACGACCTGTCCATCTTTTACATCTAAACAAGGAATTATGCGTTTTGATAACATGAGAATGCCTCGTTTTTAAAATTTTGATTTGAAATAAAGCTGTTTTTACATTTATTATTTGTATGACTAAATAGAAGACACATAGACTGCACTTGATATGTTATTTATTTGATAAATTTGAATAGTTAATTTAATGAATGAATCTTAATGCATTACTATGCAATGAATTCTTAACCCCACTATATAATAAAACTCCAACTATGTTAATCGCTAAAGCTAGAACTTAAAGTGATAATTAATGCCTTAAAAAAGTATTCGCTTCAAAGCTTATTTTAAATTTATAAAATACTAAATTTAAAATGTTTATTTGGAAAAGCGATAACAGTTTCTGCCGGAGTTTTTAGCTTCATAAAGTGCTTGGTCTGCCTGTGTTTTAAGCTTAATGCTGGTTTGAGTTTCTGACGCGCTGGTTGCAATACCAATGCTTATACCTAAGCTGCATTGCTGATCAAAAATAGTAAAGGGGGTGTTAATACTTGTGATAATTCGCTCTGCAATATCCGCTATTGCTTTTTTATCGTTTAACTGGGGAAGAATTGCTGCAAATTCATCTCCCCCAATGCGCGCAATAATATCTTGTTGTCTCAAACAACTTTTGATGCGAATCGCCACCTCTTTAAGTACTTCATCACCTGCACCATGGCCTAATTCATCATTGATGGGTTTAAAGTAATCTAAATCAAGGTACATAAGTACTAAAGGGCAGGAAAGCTGCGTTGCTTTTATGATTTCTAAATCAAGCTGCTCCAAAAAAATACGGCGGTTATAAAGCCCTGTTAAACTGTCAAAATAAGCATAGTTTTCTACTTTGGCTTGATATTTTCTTCTTTTAATTGTGTGGATGGCAAAAGTATAAATAACAAATATCATTAACGTCATAATACCAAGATAAAGAGCGATAATAAGTTTCTTTAAGCTACTAAACTCACTCTCTATTTTAGCCAGCGGGACTTTATTTATTAATGTCCATTCGGGTCTGTTTATTAGGCTATTAGCGATATTATTTGGGAGCAACATGTCGTTTAATAAAGTTAAGTGATCATAAATATAAACATTGTTTTCATTTTCAATAATCCCATTCGCTTGGATTTGCATGCTTTGCCATATGTGTGGCTGCTGATCTTTAAAACGATGTTGCGGTTTGTTAGCAAACATAAATGACCATTGCTTATTGGTATCTCCAAATAACCAATAGCTGTCTTTATTAAGCAGCATAATATTGCCTGATGAATTTTTTGAGATATTGTCTAATTGGCTAAGTAAATGAGCCCCTTCAAGGTTGACGATAAGTAGCCCTATTTTAGTTCCTTTGGGTCCCATTAGCACAGAAGCTAAACGTATCATTGGTTTAAAAGGGCGTTCTATCTCACCGTTTTCAAAGTTTAAATCTAATGGGGAAATAAAAATAGCCGACGGGTTCATTTTTATAGCCTGTTTAAAATAGTAACGATGGCTTTTGTCTTGTAGCTGCTCTGCTGAGACTATAGCAACATTGTGCTTGTCTCTATGCACCCTTAATAGTTCCTTACCTGTTAGATCAAGAATTCGAATTTGTGTATAAAAGTTTTTAATAGAAATAAAGTTAGCATAGTCTTGCTCTAGCTGAGCTCTATTGACCGAACTCAAAATGTCATGATCTTTAAAATGATGATTGTTTCTTAAAATCAACAAGTCACGAGAGGCATGATTAAGTTGTTGTAAAAAAGCTTTTTTTGCTTGTTTTAATTCATTTTTTTCATGTTGTATAACATTATTAATACGCGTTTGTAATTGGCTTTGGTAAAACATATATAAGGCGATATATAACAATACCGCAGAGCAAAAGTAGGCCAATGAACTAGTTAGTTTTGTCGTGTTTTTTTGTGTGTTATGTGATTGGTTTAATGAAAAAGCATATTTAATTACGAATAAATAAATAAGCGAGACACTTAAGCTACTTAAAATTAAGCCGTCAATGAGCATGATTTGCCATTGTTTTAACATGAGAGCATCAAAATTAAAGGCAAACATTATGATTGCTTCAACAGTGAACACAATCATAGCTATTTTTATAATAAGGAACTCAGTTCTGAGCTTTTGGTGAGTTACAAAGTCATTATCGCGAAATAAGTAAAGGGTAGTGACAATCGCTACTAACGCGATAAGGCTGGAATCTAATATTACTGAAAGCCAAACACCGGTAAACTGGGTAACAAATGCGGCTAAAAAAAGCATAATAACAGCTTCACTAAACGCTAAAGATAAAAAGAGGATCAGTAAGCGTTTTATTGGCATGAAAGTATCCGTGGAGTAAGTGTTATTATTGAATTTCAAAACGAAAACATTTTGTAACTATATAATAATTATAAAGGATGAGAATTACTATAAAGTTTATTAAATTAACTGTAGTTTTGACTAAAGTATAATAAGGATCCGGTCAAAGCAGAGTATTGTTTAACCGAATCCCACAATTTAGAGCTTAATTACTCGCTTACTGATTTTGTTTAACATTCATAAAAATAGCATATAGCACGGGTATCACGATTAAAGTCAGCAGGGTAGCAAACAGTAATCCAAATACTAAAACCACAGACATTGATTGGAAAAATGCATCAAAATACAGTGGAATAACCCCTAACACCGTGGTCAGTGTGCCCATCATTACCGGTCTTACCCGACTATTTGCCGAATCGATAATGGCATTATATGCAGCTTTACCTTGGCGAATTTCCATGTCCATTTGATCTACTAATACAATGGCATTTTTAATTAACAAACCAGAGAGCGATAGCAATCCTAATATGCCCATAAACTCTAGTGGAATTTGTGTGGTTACCAGTCCAAAAACAACACCAATTAAGGCTAATGGCACGACAAGCCAAATAATAATTGGTTGTTTTAAAGCGTTAAATAACACAATAACAATCAGCACCATGGCTAAAAAGCCCAGCGGAATAGTTGAGGCCAGCATTTCGTTAGATTCTTTCGATTGTCCGTATTCGCCATCCCATTCAAGTCGATACCCTTGAGGTAGGTCAATGGCTTCTATTTTAGGCCTTACCCGATTAAATAACTCTGAGGCTAGTTCACCTGGTAGTGGATCGGCTTGGGCTTTTATAGTCCATTCGCGGTCTTCACGCTTTAAAATACCATCGCGCCAGACGGTTTTAAACCCATTGGTTACTTGCGCAAGGGGCAGTGTTTCACCGGTTATATTGCTTTGCACTTGAATATTTCCAATATCGTTTATGTCTACACGTTCAGCTTGTGGTGCTCTAACAATAATAGGAATGAGCTCTTCACCTTCACGATACTGCCCAACGATTTGCCCCGAAAAATTTTGCTGTAAGGCTTCAGCAACCGCTTTACGCGTTACACCAGCGCGCTGTGCATTAATGGCAGAATACTGTGGCTCAATAACACTAATGCGTTGTCGCCATGTATCTTTAATTGATAGAGCGCCGCCATCATCAATTAATATTCCTTTTGCTTGTGCAGCTAGCTCTCTTAATACATCTGGGTCGGGCCCTTTAAATGTGGCTTCTATTTTAGAGCCCCCACCAGGGCCCATTACAAAGCGCCATGCTTTGCCTTGAGCATCGACAAAGTTATCGTCAATGTAATTTTGTACGGTAGGTAAAAGTTGATCTAGCTTTTTGTAGTCATCGACTTTAGCTAAAATTTGCCCATAAGAACTATTTGGTGACTCACTACCATAAATAAGCATGTAGCGAAGACCGCCGCCACCAATAAGCGTTTGTATACCTTCAACGCCATTTTGTTGCTTTACAAATTCCTCTAACTTGAGCATATCTTTTTTGGTTTTTTCAATATCGGTACCTTGTGGTAGCCAAAAATCAACTACCATTTGCGGTGTAGTAGAAGCTGGGAAAAAACCTGATTTTACAAATTGAAATCCCCACATAGACACACTGAAAGTGGCAACCACAATGGCAATACTAAGCCAGCGGTGATGCAATGCCGAAACCACAACAGACTGATATAACACCATGAGTTTATTTGGTTTTGCTGAGCCTGAGGTGTCGCTATCTTGCTCTTTAAACAAGCAATAACAAAATAAGGGGGTTAGGGTAATGGCAAATAACCAGCTGTATAATAGAGAAATTAAAATAACCCAGAATAAATGGCCGGTAAATTCAGCGGTATCACCTGGGGCAAGACCAATAGGCGCAAAGGCAACAATGCCTACCAAGGTACCACCCAGTAGTGGCCATTTAGTTTGCTTGACGACTTCGCTGGCAATGTCTAACTTTTTACGGCCTTTTTGTGTACCAACTAAAATCCCTTCGGTCACAACTATGGCGTTATCAACCATCATTCCTAACGCGATAATCAGCGCTCCAAGAGAAATTCGATGCATGGGTATACCGCTCAAATCCATGGTTGCAAGGGTCGCAAAAATGGTTAGCAGTAATACGGCGCCAATAATAACTCCTGAGCGCAAACCCATAAATAGCAGCAGGGTAACCATTACGATCACCAGTGCGACTAAAACATTCACTACAAAGTTGTCGACTGAATCTTGTACTACTTTACCTTGGTGGTAAAACTCATGCACTGTGATACCCAGCGGTCTGAGGTTTTCAGTTTGTTTTACTTTGTCATCAACGCGGTCAAATACTTTAACCACATTAGCACCCAATACACTGGCGACCCCAAGTGAAATTGCAGGTTTAGAGTTATAACGGACTAACTTGGTTGCTGGACTTTGAAAGCCACGGTATACATTAGCAATATCTTTAAGATAAATTGTTTTACCTTCACCGCTGGCACTAACCAATAGATTTTTAATGGTATCAACGGAGTTTATTTCTCCGGTAGGGTCGATAAAAATACGTTGATCGCCAATTTGAGTGTTACCAGCGCTCAATACAGCGTTTTGCTCATCTAAAATGCCGTAAATATTATTAATAGACACGCCTAAAGAGGCTAACTCTTCACGAGCTATTTCTACAAATATGCCTTCTTGCTGCACGCCTGTCATAGCAACTTTGGCTACGCCCTCTACTTGTAAAATGTCACTTTGCAAATCTTTAGCGTAGGCATGTAACTCGTCGGGTGAGTACCCTTCGGCGGTTATTAAATAGCTCAGGCCATACACATCACCAAAATCGTCATAAACTTGTGGCGTGCCAGTACCAGGCGGTAATGTTGGACGTGTGTCATTTATTTTGTTTCTGAGCTTAGTCCAAATAACTTGCAACTCAGATTTAGTCGGGGAAAACTCTGATTTAATCTCTACTTTAATTTCAGATAAACCTGTAGATGAGGTGGACGATATAGTATCAACTTCTTGTAGTTCTTGAATTGCACGTTCAAGTGGCTCAGTTACCTCTTTTGCAACTTCTAGTGGGCTTGCACCTGAGTACGAGACAAACACTTGCGCGGTGCGAATTATAAATTCGGGGTCTTCAAACCGCGCCATATTTTTATAGGATGAAAAACCAAACCCTAGCGTTAAAATAATGAGTATGGTGCTAATTAATTTATTATTGATTGTCCATTTTGCTAAATCCATTACCGCGCTCCTATGCTTTAGTCCAAGGACGTACTTTCATACCCTCAGTTACATAGTTTGCACCTGCACCAACAATTACATCGCCAGCACTTAAACCGTCAGTGACAATGAGTTGTTCTCCAATGCCATTTTCAATAGTAACGGGAGTTTTAGAAGCTTGCATAGTTTGAGCGTCAACCGTCCATACAAAGTGTTCACCATTTTGTTCAAAAATAGCAAAGGTTGGCACTAATAAACGAGTGGATGCTGAGCTGGCTTCACGTGTAAGTTTTAAACTGGCATTCATACCTGGCAATATATTAAGGTTATTTGGTACAGCAAATGCAAATCGCACTTCATAAGTTTGACTCGCAGAGTCAGCTTCTAAATTGGCACGTCTAAATGTTGCTGGAATGGGGGGAGTCGATACATCTTGTAAAATAACTGACGCTACATTGTTTTGCTTAGAGTCAACCGTGGCCACAATTGAAGCGGGAATATTTACCACCGCTTCCATTTCGCCTTTACCAAATAAAGTAACAACATGTTGACCCGCGCTTATGTTTTCAAGCTGCTTTACTGGCACCTCAGCAACAATGGCATCGTAAGGCGCTATAATTTTACTGTCAGATAGTGCTTTTTGTGCTGAGTCATACTGTGATTCTGCTACTTCTTTTTTAGATTTTAGTTGCTCTATATCTCGTTGTGAAATAACCCCATCTTTAGCGAGCTTTAAACCACGTTGGTAATCATTGTCGGCGGTTTCAAACTGAATTTTGCTCGACTTAACCTCATTAATAAAGTTTCGTTGCTCCAATACGGCTATTACATCGCCTTTTTTTACGTTTTGTGCGGCAATAACGTTAAGCGTTTCTAGCTTTCCGCTAACTTGAAAAGCAAGCTTTGAGCTATTTATAGTGTCGATAGTGGCGGGGTAGGTGAGCGTTTTTGATTGCGACTCATCACCTATGGTTATTAGTTTAACCGCACGTGGTTCGTTTTGTTTTTGCGTGCTGACTTCACTTTCTGAGCAACCGGCTAATAAAAATAGAAACATGATACTAATCAAATTAAATTGAGTAAAACAAGGTGTTTTGATCATCTGGTTTACCTTAAATAAAAAGTGCGTTGTTAATTGTTGGCATTTTTAAGCAATTAAAAATTATAAAATAGCCAATTGAGTTTGTTTTCAAATTTACCTTAAATGCAATGTATTAAGTAGTAACTACTGACTACTTGAATGGAAGCAGCCGTTAGCTAATGAGGAATAAATAACATTTTAATTTCAACAGTTTATTATTACTTGTACGGTTTTGTATTAATTTGTTTGATTGTGTAGAAAGCACCAAAATTACAACTTAGTACTTGCTCATATAGGCCTAAGTATAATTAACAATCAGTTTTTTAAAAGTGTAAGCCTGTAAACATAAGTTGTTTATAGATTTAAAACCATAAACTGTATTTTTTATTAATTAAATTGAAATATTAATTGCTTAGCAGCGGTCTTGTAAAAGTCATGTTGGTATCGCTTGATAAAAGCGCTTCAACGTAAGGCATCACTCAGTAATGGTTAGCCATTTATTTACAGACGTAATGTTAACTATGAATAACTCCTAACATAATCATTAAAAAATAATCACACGAGGTCTAATCCTACCATGAGTAAAAAAATCACCTTAATGGCAATAATCACTTTATTTGCTTTAACGATTTTATATTTTACCGGCGCATTTAATCGTGACGTAGTAACTGCACAGCGTTTTGTTAATTTACAGCAAGGCGATAATGCCCATGAGGGGTTTCGTCGTGCACATGCAAAAGGTATTTGTTTAGCTGGCTCTTTTGAGTCAACGGGTGAACTTGCTAAGTATTCGCAAGCTAAGGTATTTGATTTAGGGGCCACCCCTTTTGTAGGTCGCTTTTCTATTGCGGGTAATAATCCAACTGCACCTGATTTAAAAGCGCCTGTGCGTAGTTTAGCGTTTTCTATAACTACTGATGATAACCAAGAATGGCGGGTGGCAATGAATACGCCTCCGGTTATGGCTGTAGCTACGCCAGATGCGTTTTTTAAACAACTTCAAGCACTTTCACCCGATCCGGTGACTAAAAAGCGCAGCCCAGAAAAAATTAAAGCGTTTTTTGCAGCGCACCCTGAAAGTGCCGCTTTTAATAACTGGAAGGCAAGCTATACACCAACCAATAGCTTTGCCACTGAGCAGTATCACAGCATTAATGCCTTTTATTTAGTGGATAAAAATGATGAAAAGCACGCCGTACGCTGGATAGCTAAACCGCAATTAAGTGATGAAAACATCCAACCACTTAATAATGATTCACCAGATGCGTTGCAGCTACAACTTAAAGACCAAGTAGCTCAGTCTTCGGTTAAGTTCGATATGCTGTTTAGTTTTGCAACCGAAGAAGATGATGAAAACAACCCAACTGTTTTATGGCCACAATCGCGCAAAACCATCAACGCCGGTACGTTAGTAATATCACGCTTGCAAGCACAAGAGGGGGGGGTATGTGAAAACATGAACTTTGATCCGCTGGTATTACCAACAGGCATTGAGCCAAGTGCCGATCCTATTTTACGTGCCCGTGGCGCTGCGTATGCAGAGTCATTTCGTCGTCGTGCTAAAGAAGTACTTTTAAATAATTAATCACAGGAACGAGTCAATGAACACAATTACAAAATACTCAGTGTCGAGTATGCTTATTCACTGGGCAATGGCATTAATTATTCTTTCTATGTTATTTCTTGGTTTATCGATGGTACAAAGCTTAGCCGTATGGCAAGTAGAAGCTATACAACTACATAAATCGTTTGGTGTGTTAGCACTGATATTAGTTACGATAAGATTAATTAATAAAGTACTGTATAAAAGCCCTGCATTACCCCAAAGTGTGCCTAAAGCACAAGCTTTAGCGGCACATTTAACCCAAGTGGGTTTATATGCGTCTATGATTTTGATGCCAATTTCAGGCTGGTTAATGCAAAGTGCTGATGAACGTTCTGTGAGCTTTTTTGGTATATTTACTTTACCTGATTTAGTCAGTAAAAACATTGAAACCTATGCATTTTTTCGTGAAGCACATGGTTTAATTGCTTATGCATTTTTACTGTTTATTTTTATGCATGTAAGCGCTGCACTTTATCATGGTTTAATAAAGCAAGATGGCGTATTGGGCTCTATGTTACCGGGTAAGCATAAATAAACTGATAGTTTCATACAAAAAAGGCACAGATGCGCTCCATCTGTGCCTTTTTAAAACTTGTATTTTTAGCCTAATTTTAGCGCGTCTTCTACGCTAAAAGCGCCATCTAATAAAGACTTACCTAAAATTACGCCGCCCACACCAAGTTCATTGAGCTTTTTAATATCATCTAACGAGCTTACCCCACCCGAGGCTTGCACTTTAATATCTGCATTATGATTAATTAAATCTTCGTAAAGCGCAAAAGAAGGGCCCGTCATGGTGCCATCTTTACTGATGTCCGTGCATAAAAAATCAATAACACCCAGAGCAACGTAAAAATCAACAAGCTCAAGTAAACCAAACTCAGATTCACTTAGCCAACCGTGAGTAGCAGGTGCCCATCCGTTCGCAGTTTTATTAACATCAAGGGCAATTACAAAGTGCTCAGGACCAAATTGTTCAATCCAAGCTTTTACTTGCTCACGCTTTTCAACCGCCATTGAGCCAATAACCACTTGGTTTGCACCTGCTTTTAGCCAATCGCTCACGTCTTGCTCTGAACGAATACCGCCACCTACTTGGTAAGGTACGTTAAGCGATTTTGTTGCTGCTTGAATATGTTGCCACTGTTTTTTACTTGGATCCCGTGCACCTTCTAAATCAACTAAATGTAATTTAGTGGCACCACTGTCGGCATACTCTTTTAAGCGAGCACCAAGCTCAAAGGGATAAAACTGTGCAGTATCGTATTTACCTTGATACAAACGTACGATTTGATTTTGTAATACATCTAATGCTGGAATAATCACTGTATTTCTCTTTTAAAAGCATGAAGAGCAACCTAAAGTTGCCAATCAATAAAATTTTGTAATAAACGCGTGCCCACTTTAGCGCTGCGTTCAGGGTGAAATTGCATGCCTGCATAATTGTCTTTAGCTACAATTGCAGAAAATGTTTGCCCGTATTCGCTGCTGACTAGTGTGGCGTTATTAACGGTATGGGCGAAACTGTGCACATAATAAACCTGATCGTCTGCGTGCAAACCTTGAGTCAACGGGTGCGCTTGTTGAACAGATAGGTTATTCCAGCCCATATGCGGTGACGTTAAACTCCCTACATCCAGTGATTTTACTTGGCCTGGTATTTTACCTAAGCATTGCACGTTACCTTCTTCAGTGCTTTCACACAGTAGTTGCATGCCTAAGCAAATTCCCATTAGCGGGCGCTGATATTCGTTAATTGCTTGCTGCCAACCATTATCAACCAAACGCTTCATAGCAACAGATGCATGACCAACACCGGGTAAAATAGCACGTTCATAGCCTGCTAATTGTTCTGGCGAAGTAATCACCGTAGGGTTTTGCCCTAAACGCTCAAATGCAAACCGCACTGAGTTAATATTGGCACAACCGGTATTAATTATCGCTATCATAAACATCCCTTAGAGCTGGCTGTTTGTTGGCTGGTATCTTGCGCAATAGCCATGCGCAAAGCACGAGAAAACGCTTTAAATAAGCCTTCCACCTGGTGATGACAGTTGCCGTCACTTACCGATAAAATAAGGCTAATTGCGGCGTTATCACTTAAACTTTTAAAAAAGTGTTCAACCATTTGTACGTCTAAATCACCGGCTTTTTCACGGCTAAAGTTGGCGTTTAATACAAATGATGCCCGACCCGATAAATCAATTTGTGCCTCGGCTTTACATTCATCCATAGGCAAGGCAAAACCATAACGCGCAATTTGCGATTTGGTGCCAAGCGCTTGTTTAAGGGCAACACCTAATGCAATACCAATGTCTTCAACAAGGTGGTGCTCGTCTATGTGTAAATCGCCTTTGGCTTTAATATTTAAGCCAATATTGGCGTGAGTGCGAATTTGATCCAGCATGTGATCAAAAAAACCAAGGCCAGTTTCAATGCTGCCATTTTTTGTTTGATCAAGGTTAACCGCTACATCTATTTGTGTTTCTTTAGTGTTGCGTGTCACACGGCCTTCACGGTTGGCTGTGGTCAGCTTAGTGACAATGGCAGGCCAGCTGCCGTCGTATAAAATACCTTCACAACATAAGTTTTGTGCAAGGCCAATATCGGTTTGGCGATCACCAATCACAAAAGAACGTGCTAAATCAACTTTGCCTGAGCGCATCAGTTCAGTGAGTAAGCCTGTTTTTGGTTTACGGCAATCACAGTTTTGTTCATCAAAATGCGGGCAAATTAATACTGACTCAAAGCTGATGCCTTGGCTTTGTAATATGTCCATCATTTTGTCTTGCGCAATGTCAAAATCGGCAGTTGGGAAGCTGTCTGTGCCCAAGCCATCTTGATTCGATACCATCACTAAGCGATAGCCTGCGGCTTGCAGTTGCAATAAGGCAGGAATGACACCTGGTAAAAACGCTAGTTTTTCAAGGCTGTCGACTTGTTTATCGGTGATTGGCTCTTCAATAATAGTGCCATCGCGGTCTATAAATAAATAGGGGTTACTCATGATACTTCCTGTTGTGCTGCGGTTTGTGGCAATTGCAGGCCATCTAACCAAATTTTTACTTGTTCTAATTCTTGTTCATTACCAATTGAAATACGTAGCCAGTCGTCTTCATTAAACAAGGTGAAGGCGCGCATTACTAAGCCTTGTTTAAGCGCTTGTTTAAAGTAATCCTTGTTCGCTAATTTTAAAGTAACGAAGTTGCCTTCACCAGTGAGTATTTTTAATACTGCAGGAGAGGCGTTTAACCAGTCAATAAGCTTTAATTTTAAGCTATTTAAAATCGTCACTTGGCGACGCATTGAGGTAATCGCATCAGGGGCAATGGCTTGTGCTGCAATGCTGGCCACCACACCCGATACCGGATACGGTGCAATGACTTTACGAATAGGCGCTAATACACTGGCCTGAGCGAGAGTAAACCCTGTTCTTAAACCCGCAAGTGCAAACGCTTTTGAGAGTGTACGAAGCACAACAATGTTACTGAACTCGTTTATAAGTTGTGTTGCACTTTGCTCTGGACAAAACTCTATGTAGGCTTCATCAACAATCACTAATGCTTTACCTGCAAGCGCAGTGGCAATGGCTTTTATTTTATCTAGCGGCGTTAAGCTTCCAGTTGGATTATTTGGATTACAAATAAATACCAGTTTTGAGCTACCCACCGCGGCAACTATTTCATCCACGCTGCCATTTAATAAAAGCGCTTGTGTTAGGCCATTGATTGCGACGTTGTGTGTATCGGCCGTTACTTTGTACATACCATATGTTGGTAAAAATAGTGCAATGCTGTCTTTTGACGGTTCACAGTAGGTACGTACTAATAATTCAATGCCTTCATCTGCGCCGCGAGTCATTAATATATTTTCGCTTTCAAGCTCAGCATAGGCAGCGTAGCGGTCAATAACTAATTGAGGCTGAGGATCGGGGTAACGATTCAAGTCTTCAATTGTTATTTCAAGGTTTTTAGCATACGGGCTTTCGTTGGCATTAAGCCAGGTTGTGCCGGTTAGTTTTTCACTTTTAGCTGAGCTATACGCAGCAAGCGCTGCAATATTATCAGGTAATAAGCCGCTCTCATTGCTCATTTTTTATTGCCTCTAAACGAATTGAAACCGCATTAGCGTGGGCATCTAGGCCTTCTGCATCTGCTAAGGGTAAAATAGCTTTTGAAAGCTCAGTTAAGCCACGTTTACTGATGGTTTGTACTGTGTAAGTACGGAAAAAATCAAGTAAATTCAAGCTAGAATAAGTTGCACTGTAACCATAAGTGGGTAACACGTGATTAGTGCCTGAGGCATAATCGCCCGCTGACTCTGGGGTGTAATCGCCAACAAATACAGAGCCTGCATTCTTTACTTTATCTAAATAAGGAGTGGCATCGCCAAGCTGTAATATTAAGTGCTCTGGCCCATATTGCGCTGATACGTCAAACGCTTGGGCTACTGAATCAACTAGAATAAGTGACGAATTAGCCAATGCCTGTTCGGCAGTGTCTTTTCGGCTTAAGTTGGCAAGTTGACGAGTGAGTGCATCTTGCGTTTGTTCAATAATGGTTTCACTGTTACATAATAAAATAACTTGTGAGTCAGCCCCGTGTTCTGCTTGAGAGAGTAAGTCGGCAGCAATAAACTCTGGGTTTGCACGTTCATCTGCAATCACTAACACTTCTGATGGCCCTGCTGGCATATCAATCGCCATACCTGGAATCGTTTGTGCAACTAATTGCTTTGCCATGGTGACAAAGCTGTTACCTGGACCAAAAATCTTATTCACTTTAGGAACAGACTCTGTGCCATAGGCCATAGCAGCAATCGCGCCTGCACCGCCGCTTTCAATAATTGTGGTGATACCACATAATTTAGCGGCATATAAAATAGCCGGGTTAATTGTTTTATCACCTTGTACTGGGGTGGTTAATACCACGGTTTTTGCACCGCTTAACTGCGCCAATACACCTTGCATAATAACCGATGATGGAAGAGGGGCACTCCCTCCTGGTACATAAATACCGACTGCTTCGATGGCTTGATATTTCAGTTCACAGTCAACACCTGGTTGAGTCGATAACTTGATATCTTTTGGTAGTTGCGCTTGGTGAAAACATTTCACATTGGCATAAGCGGTATCAATTGCATACTTAAGCTCTGGGCTTAGCATTTTCTCAGCGGCATTAATTTCATCAAGTGGTACACGTAAACGCGGCTTGGCTCTATTATCGAACTCTTTTGCTAATGCAAGTAGAGCGGCATCGCCTTGCGCATTCACTTTTGCCAAAATAGTCTGGCAAATGCTTTCTACTTTTTCACTTGCTGATACAGCAGGGCGCATAAGCGCCGCTGCTTGAACTTGTGATGATTCCTCATTCCAACGAAGCATTGTTGTTACTCCATCATTTTTTCAATTGGCATAACTAAAATAGAATTGGCACCAAGGGCCTTAAGTTGTTCCATGGTTTCCCAAAATAGGGTTTCGCTACTCACCATGTGTAGGGCAACATATTCATCATTACCCGCAAGAGCCAGTAAGGTAGGTTGGCCAGCGCCAGGTAAAATCTCACAAATTTCATCAAGCTTGTCTTTTGGTGCGTGTAACATAATGTATTTGCTTTCTTTAGCTTGCTTTACACCACGTAAACGCGGCATTAGTTTATTGATGAGCGCTAATTTTTCAGGATCTTGTAGTTGAGTGTTTTGGATTAAACAAGCATTTGACTCTAAAATGGTATCACCCTGCATTAAGCCATTTGCTTCAAGCGTTGCGCCTGTAGAGACTAAATCACAAATAGCATCGGCAAGTCCTGCTCGTGGGGCTACTTCCACTGAACCTGTTAACATTACTGTGCTGGCGTTAATGCCTTCGCGTTTTAGGTATTGGCTTAAAATTTCTGGGTAAGTGGTTGCTATGCGTTTGCCTTCAAACCAGCTCTTGTCTTGTTTACCAAGTTCTTGTGGCCATGCAAGTGCTAAACGACAGTAACCAAAATCAAGTTTTGCAAGTTTTGTTACTTCGCTTGGAACACCTTGGCGTTCTCTTTCTGCTTGTACTTCAACTAGTACGTTTTCGCCAACAATACCTAAATCACATACACCATCCATAACTAAGCCTGGAATATCGTCATCGCGCACACGCAAAACGTCGATAGGCATGTTGGTTGAGTGTGCTATTAGGCGCTGCTCACTAAGATTGAGTTTTACACCCAGTTGTTTAAGCAGATCTTGACAATCTTTAGATAGGCGGCCACCTTTTTGGATGGCGATACGAAGACGATTACTATTATTCATTACTCATTTTCCTTTAATTTAAAAACTAAAAACCCCGAGGGAAACCTCAGGGCGAAAATGAATCTTGGTATGTTGATTCGCCAGAGGTTTCCTTTTAGGAACAACCTCTCAGCGAAAGACCTGACAGGTTATTCCGATGAATGATGGTGGTGATGTACAACTGTCAGTGAATTAAGCATTTTTATATCCTGTTTAGCTATTCGTTGCTATGTTAACGCTTAGCTGCTGTTTGTTTAATAAATTTCGCATTTATAAAAACACATTCACTAACATCATGGCAAGAAAAATATTCTTTAATTAAAGAATATCTTATAACTGCCGATAATAATTAGAGTATTGCTTTATTTATCAACAGCTTTATAGTGATTAAATTACGTTCAATTCAATGGAGGCATGCATGGATATAATGATCCCTTATTTAGGGCCTATTACGCGTTTGACGCTTGAATCTAAAGGGGCTTTTCATATTGCGGGGGTTCAACAAAGTGCCAGTGCCAAAAAAGTAGAGCTAGAAG
This sequence comes from Pseudoalteromonas sp. meg-B1, assembly GCF_003173795.1. Taxonomy (GTDB): domain Bacteria; phylum Pseudomonadota; class Gammaproteobacteria; order Enterobacterales; family Alteromonadaceae; genus Pseudoalteromonas; species Pseudoalteromonas undina. The sequence goes on from NZ_QGQU01000002.1 coordinate 139,037, forward strand.
AGCGAAGAAAAAGGGAGGTAGAAAAACAACATAAGCTGTCGTTTGACGAAAATAAATCGCGCAATAACACCGCTGAAGAAGATGACGACAAACCCCATCTAGATACATGGGCTTAAATAAAGCTGATTGCCTGTCAGAGTATAAAGGTAATTACAAAACCTCCTTCACTTAATTAAGCCCTCAGCTTAAATTCCGTTTAACTCACTGCAAATCACATAAGTTTAAATTTTTACAGCAAGAACGCGACTTTTTAGTCATCGTTGAGTGATGAATATTTACTAGTCTAACTTATAAAACTAATCCCCTCGTTGAATTTTTAAAATGTAAATATATGTATACATAATGTTATATATTGTTTTTGCTATAAATATGATTAATTATAACCAGTTGTAAATAAAGCACTAAATATTATTACTAATACTTTAATTGTAAATTAAATGTTTAATTTTCGTTATTACAGTTTGCGGTCTATGCTGATCCCTAATCGGGTACAAGGTGTGCCGATTAATACAAATATACTAAAAACTTAAACTTTAACGGAGCGTAAACGTGAATTTATCTAAAATCACAATAGCAACTTTTGCTGCTTTAACTTTGGTTCAAGCAACAAATGCAGTAGCTGCGAATAAGAAATATCTAAATCAACAACCGACAATTAATAACATGGTGCAATCAAACTCTGCTTCCTTGCTATCGGTAAGTCCAAATCAGTTGATTGGGTTAAGTGTAGGGAACGAATTAGTTGTATTAAAAGAGTTTACTAGCAATAACGGAGAAGTAACACGCCGTTACCAACAAACGTATCAAGGCATTCCTGTTATTGGTGATACAGTCAGCCTAACATTTAACAATGGGATGCTTAAAAAAGCCCATGGTGCCGCTGTTTACAACATTGATGAAGATTTAGCGGACGTTTCAGCTAAGTTGACAAAAAAAGATGCGATTTTAAAAGGATCAAAAACTGGCATTGCAGCAAAATCAGTCGGCTTGAAAAAACATAACGAGCAATCAAGGCTCGCTATTTGGGTTGACGATCAGAATAAGGCGCATTTAGTTTATGAGGTGTCTTATGTTACTTATGGCAAGTCACCATCAAGACCATATCAGATCATTGATGCTAATACTGGTGAGGTATTACTTAGTTACGATAACTTACAACATGCCAATGCAACAGGTCCTGGCGGAAATCTAAAGACAGGCAAGTATATTTATGGAACTGATTTTGACAGTCTAGATGTTAGTCAATCGGGTAATACTTGTACCATGAATAACGCAAATGTTCGCACTATTAATTTAAATGGTGGAACGAGTGGCTCTTCCGCACATTCATTTACGTGTCCTGAGAATACGGTCAAAGAAATTAATGGCGCATATTCACCGCTAAATGATGCTCATTTTTTTGGTAACGTTATTTTTAATATGTATAACGATTGGGTAGGTACAGCACCCTTGAGTTTTCAGTTGCAAATGCGCGTTCATTATTCAAGTAATTATGAAAATGCATTTTGGGATGGCAGTGCAATGACCTTTGGCGATGGTCAAAATACGTTTTATCCATTGGTAAGTTTAGATGTATCTGCACATGAAGTTAGCCATGGCTTTACTGAGCAAAATTCAGGTTTGATTTACAATGGTAAACCAGGTGGATTAAATGAAGCATTTTCGGATATGGCTGGTGAAGCTGCTGAATTTTATATGAAAGGCAGCAACGATTGGCTAGTTGGTAAGGATATTTTTAAAGGTAATGGTGCGCTGCGTTACATGAATAACCCTACCCAAGATGGCCGTTCAATAGATAACCAAAGTAACTATTATTCAGGTATGGACGTGCATTATAGTTCAGGGGTTTATAATAAGGCATTTTATAATTTAGCAACCACGCCGGGTTGGGATACGCAAAAAGCCTTTATCGTAATGGCTCGTGCCAACCAACTATATTGGAGTGCGGGTGTAGGCTGGGATTTAGCCGGTAACGGGGTGATGGATGCAGCCTGTGATTTAAATTATGACCCAAATGATGTTAAAGCTGCTTTAGCTGCCGTTGGGGTTAATTCAAATCTTAGTTCAGGTAGTGAATGTGCAACAACACAACCACCGACTGACGATGAAGCATTAACCAATGGGGTAGCGCGTACGGGTATCAGTGGCGCTGAAAAAGAGCAACTATTCTTTACTTTAGATGTTCCCGCTGGCGCGACAAATCTTCAGTTCAATACTACTGGCGGCTCAGGTGATGCAGACTTATACGTTAAATTTGCAAGCCGACCGACCTTAAATAGCTACGACTGTAATAGCACAACATCTACTAGTACAGAAAGCTGTAACATAAGTAATGCACAAGCGGGAACTTACTATGTAATGGTTGAAGCATGGAATGCTATATCTGGCGTATCATTAACGGGTAGTTACTCAGGTGATAATGGTGGGGTAACGCCTATCAACAGAACTGAGTCTAATATTAATGTGACTACTAATAACTGGAGTCGCTTCACTCAAGATTTATCCGCAGGGTATAGCACTTTAAATATTAGTATTGCTGGTGGCAGTGGTGATGCTGATCTTTATGTAAACTTTGGTTCGCCTTCAAGTACGTCTTCATATTTATGTAGACCTTACAAAAATGGCAACAATGAAGAATGTACATTTGAGAACCCGCAATCGGGTACTTGGTACATTGATCTTAGAGGCTACAGCATAGCAAGCGGTGTAACACTCAATATAACTGCTAATTAGGCATAGTTATAAAAGGGGCTTAGCCCCTTTTTTTAATGCTTAAAATAAAAGTGAAATGATAAGGAATATTTATGAACTACTTTAAACAACTAGCAGTTATTACTACTTTAACTATGAGTTTTAATTGCTTAGCAAATGAAAATCCAGACAATATTTGGGTAACTATTGATTCAACTGCAGCCCAGCATTATCAAAATGAACAAGGTACATTTTTACAAAAAATACCTTTTTCTCACAGAAAATCAAGCCCTATACCAGATGTTGATTTACTCAGTGTACCTAGTAACGCGGTAAATAATTTGAGTGAGTTTATGCATCATAACTACAATCGTTGTGGTGGGTTTGTTGCTCATAGCTCGTTTGAAGAAGCGAGTGATTACGCAAAACAATTAGCGGTCGTTCAAAATAGCCAAGCATTATTAGCTTACAATTATTCTATTGATAATGCGCAGACGGTACAAAGTTTAATTAATGCACAAAGTCCGATTAACTTACAAAGCACAGTAAATTCACTGACTAACTTTAATAATCGTTATTATACCTCGCAAACCGGTGTTGATGCTTCACAATGGTTGCAAAGTTATTGGCAACAAATTGCAACTACCCGAAGTGATATAACCATTGAAAGTTATCAGCATAGCTGGGCGCAATCATCCGTCATTGTAACCATTGCCGGTGCTGAAAATGCAGATGAGATTGTAATTATTGGAGGCCATTTAGACTCGATTAACCAAGCAAATCCTGCACAAGGACGCTCTCCTGGCGCGGATGATAACGCATCGGGTATTGCAGTGTTAACTGAAGCTTTAAAAGCGATAGTTGAAACAAATTATAAACCGCAAAAAACCATTAAAATAATGGCATTTGCGGCAGAGGAAGTAGGTCTGAGAGGCTCTAAAGATATAGCCAGTAGTTATCGTGCGCAGGGTAAAAATGTAGTGGGTATGGTGCAATTTGATATGACCGGCAACAACGGCAGTATCGAAGATATTATTATGATGACGGATTACACAAATAATGCTCAAAACCAGTTTTTAGCGCAGCTTATAGATACATACTTACCCCAAATTAGTTATGGCTTTGACCAATGTGGTTATGGTTGCTCCGATCATGCTTCATGGTACCAACAAGGCTTTGCTGCCTCTATGCCGTTTGAATCAAAAATGAATGATATTAATCCACTCATTCATACACAAAATGACAGTAATTTCGATGCTGATCATGCAATAAAATTTGCTAACTTAGCTGTAAGCTTTGTAGCTGAATTGGCAAAGAATGCTGGTGATGTAACACCGCCAAGTAATAATGAGTTAGTAAATGGTGAGCCAATTTCTGGTATCAATGCCACTGCTAAAGAGCAGCTTATCTATACATTGAATGTACCAAAAGGAGCGCAAAATTTAAGCTTTGAAACCTCAGGTGATAATGGCGATGCCGATTTATACGTTAAGTTTAATCAGGCGCCAACATTAAGCGATTTCGATTGTAAAAGTACGTCTGCCACAAGTAATGAACGGTGTGATATTCCTACAAGCGGTGATGGAACTTACTATGTAATGGTTGAGGCATATAGCGCAATTAACAATATTTCTTTGATAGGTAGTTTTGAGCAAGCTGGTGCTTTAGAGCCTATCAATCGCGTAGAAGATAACATTAGCGTAAATACAGGTGATTGGCAGCGTTATGAACAACGTTTAATTGCAGGCTATTCTTCGCTAAATGTTGCAATTTCAGGTGGAACTGGCGATGCTGATTTGTATTTAAATTTTGATGCGCCATCATCTAATACACAATATGTGTGTCGCCCTTATAAAAATGGCAACACAGAAACATGTACTGTTTCTGCACCCCAAGCAGGTTTATGGTACATAGATATTAAAGGTTATCGTAATGCAAGTGGCATTACCTTAACTATCAATGCAGAATAATTAACAGGGGCACACGCCCCTTTATTGGTTAAATTCTCACTCACTTTGGCTTGCCCTTCCTCAACAGCTTACGTAGAATCCCGCTATTATTTTTTACATAGTGATTGGTATTATCAAACAGCTGTTTAGTGCGACCGGGCCTTTGGCTTTATCAATAGATGGATACACACCGCGCCAGCCTCAAATCGATATGGCGGTGGCGGTTGAGGATGCATTAAAAACCCGATCTCAACTTGTTGTTGAGGCAGGAACTGGCACAGGTAAAACCTTTGCTTATTTAGCTCCCGCTCTTAAATCTAAGGGCAAAACGATTATTTCAACCGGTTCTAAAGCACTGCAAGAACAGCTGTATCACCGCGATTTACCCGTATTAGTAAGAGCCTTAGGCGCGGCTAAAAAAACGGCACTGTTAAAAGGGCGTGCCAATTATTTATGCACTTATCGGCTAACTCAACATGTGGCACACGTACCAACAGACGACCCTGATGTAATGCATCAACTAGCAATGGTTGCTAAATTTGCCAGTGAAACTCACAGCGGCGATTTAGCTGATTGTATTGGTATTGAAGAAGATGCCAAAGTGTTGCCGTATGTAAGCTCGACTGCAGATAACTGTTTAGGCAAAGAGTGCCCAGACTTTCAAGAATGCTATATTCGCAAAGCGCGTTTAAAAGCCGGGGATGCCGATGTTGTGGTAATAAATCACCATTTGTTTTTTGCTGATATGGCGGTAAAGGAATCTGGTTTTGCAGAGCTAATGCCCAATGCCGATGCCTACATATTTGATGAAGCTCACCAATTAAGCGAAATTGCCAGTGACTATTTTGGCGAAACCATGAGCACCAAAAAGCTGGTGGATTTAATTAACGATTTGCGCGCTATTTATCGCGCTGAAATCCCCGATATGCTGCAATTAGGCAAAAGTTTAAATAAGCTTGAAACCAGTGTCGCTGATTTAAGGCTGCAGTTTGGAGTAGATGGCAGTCGAGGTGACTGGCGTGAAAAGCTCAGTAATAAGCTTATTTGCTCGGCCTTACATCGGGTTATTAGTGATTTAGAGTTTGTGTATCAGGTATTAAAGTTATGCTTAGAGCGAAGTGATAAAATAGAACATCCGTTTGAACGAGTATTGGCTTTTAAAGGTCAGTTAGAGCGCGTATTCGATACTGCTCAAACAGGTTTTAGTTACTGGTACGAAACCACGAGGCGCTATTTAACTATTAATATTACGCCTCTGAATGTATCGGCTAAATTTGCTTTAATGATGAAAGAGTCGGGTTCAGGATTTGTTTTTACCTCGGCCACGTTATCGGTCGACAATGAACTGAGCCACTTTAATGCGAGCCTTGGCTTAAAACCAAAGCAAAGTATGATGGTAGATAGCCCGTTTGATTATGAGAATCAGGCGTTGCTGTGCTTACCTCGTTATTTACCACAATCGCATGAAGATAATATGCCCCATGCGATTGTAAAATTAACCTTAGAGCTTATTAAGTCGGCTAAAGGGCGTTGTTTTGTGTTATTTACCAGTTACCGTATGATGCATTTAGTGGCTGAGGGCTTAACTACGCAAATGGACTACCCAGTTTATATGCAAGGGCAAATGTCTAAACGAATTATACTAGAAAAATTTACTCGCCATGGTAATGCGGTATTGCTGGGCACGGCGTCATTTTGGGAAGGGGTTGATGTACGAGGTAGTACCTTAAGCTGTGTTATTATAGATAAGCTGCCATTTGCTGCACCTGATGACCCTTTACTACAAGCTAAAATGCAAGATTGCCAAATGCAAGGCAAAGACCCGTTTGCACATATTCAATTACCTCAAGCGGTGATTGCCTTGAAGCAGGGGGTAGGCCGCTTAATAAGAGACAACAAAGATAAAGGCGTGCTAGTGATTTGCGATAATCGTTTAGTAACACGCCAATATGGACAAGTATTTTTAAAGAGTTTACCGCCAATGCGCCGTACACGTAGCTTAGAAGATGCCAATACATTTTTAAAACATATTAATTGAGTACAAAAATGATCAAAAGTAACATTCTCGCCCTAGATGCCTCTACTGAAGCATTATCAATTGTTTTGCATTATCAGGGTAAAACATTTCATCATTTTGAAGAGTGCCCGCAGCAGCATAGCCAAAAAATTCTGCCACTTATTGATGAGCTACTTGGTAAAGCCGGCTGTAAATTAAAAGATTTAGACGTAATAGGATTTGGCCAAGGGCCAGGTAGCTTTACTGGCGTGCGTATAAGCGTAGCCATTGCCCAAGGTCTTGCGTATTCAACTAATTTACCATTAGTTGGGGTATCTACTTTAGCAGTCATGGCACAGCAGGCATTAGAACAGTTTGGTGCTAACGATGTTTATTCTAGTATTGACGCGCGTATGGGAGAAATCTACTTTGCTCAATACCACGCAAAAGATGGATTGATGACACTTAAAGGCGAAGAGCGAGTATTCAAACCTGAATTGTTAGATGCAACTTTGATAGATTCAAATATCGATGCTGCAGCCGTGGGGACTGGTTTTAAAAGTTACCCTGATGCACTAACGCCATTTAATAGTGTAACCATACAGCCTGAAGTAACCTTACCGGATGCACACTATATGTTGGCACTCGTAGAGGCGCAGTACCTTGCAGGTAAGGGTGTAAAAGCCAGTGATGCACAACCAAAGTATGTGCGTGATACGGTAACATGGAAAAAATTACCGGGCCGTGAATAAGATAAACACGGTTGTTTGCAAATTAAGCGATTTTAAATCATAATTTAGTTATGTTGTTGGTTGGAGAAGCGCTGTGTCGCTACCTATAAGTTCAGGTTTTTTTACAGGTGATATACCTGCTAAGGTGCGTTCTACTTCGGTAGTTCCGGCGCAGCCTGAACGAGTAATAGAGCAAGCCAAACCACAAAAAACTAATACCGATTATGTTAAAAGCAGCCCAGAAGGGCTTGAACTTGCAAAAGAGTTTACAAAAGCGAACAGCAAAGATACCCAATACAGCCAAACTATTTACGATCAACCCAGTGTTCAAGTAAGCAAAGCGATTTCTACTTATACTGAGTTTGCTAATTTAGAGCGAAGAGCTGAAGTTCAAAGTTTAATTGGTGTTGATATATACGCTTAGCTAAGATTAAAAAAACAAAAAAGCCCGAATAAATTATTCGGGCTTTTTTAATTTCATTACTGAGATTATTGTTCTATGTAACCAATCAATTTTTTAGCTATATCAGTATTATTTTGAGAGCCTACAAAGTCATCGCTATTTTTGCCATAGGCAAATACTTGTACATCAGACGCTGTGTGACCGCCCGTTGTCCAACCTGTAAAACTTAAGTCATTAATAATGCTTTTAACGGCCAAATTGAGCGTTTTTAAACCCATAGCTTTAGCTTGATTAAGCTTAATTTCGTTTTCAGCTGTAAACTCAATACTAGTATTTTCCTGCCATACCGCTTTAAGATTATCTGACTCCATTAGTAATTTGGTCAATGTGCCCGCACTGGCTTTTACACCTTTGATAATATCTGTTTCCCATTTATATTGGCCATGTGCACCAATAGTTAAACCGCCTGTTGAGTGGTCTGCCGTGATCACTAAAATAGTGTCTGGGTTGTTATCTACATAGGCTTTAGCCGTTTCTATTGATTTAGCAAAGTCATCCATTTCAGCCATTGCACAGGCAATGTCGTTTGCGTGACCACACCAGTCAATTTGGCTGCCTTCAATCATCACAAAAAAGCCTTTATCATTTTGCCCATCAAGCAAATCAAACGCTTTAGAAGTTAACTGCTTTAATCTTGTTGGGTTTTCATCAAGAGCAAACGGTAAGCCTTTAGGTGCATATAAACCTATAGCAGGCACTTGAGTGATTTGACCAAGGTTTTGAATATCATCGCCATATTGGTAACCAGCTTGTTTAAATTCGTCTACTAAGTTTCTGTCATCACGAATAAAGTATTGAGTACCACCGCCTAACATTAAATCTACCGGTAATTTACCTGCAATTTTATTGTCAATGTAGTCATTAGCGATATCATCGTAGTTTCTTCTTGATTCATTATGTGCGGCAAAACTTGCTGGTGTTGCATGGTTTATTTGTGAGGTAGCTACTAACGCTGTTGTCATTCCTTGCTCTTTTGCAATTTCTAGCATGGTTTTAACAGGCTTTTTAGCTGTATCGACGGCAATAGCGCCATTATAACTTTTATGGCCGCTGCTAAGTGCAGTTGCACCTGCTGCGCTGTCTGTAACATAGGTATGATCATCTGGATACGTGTGCGCCATGCCTTTTAATATGGTATCAAAAACGGTGGTTTCTATTTCTTTTGTTGTTGGGTCATCTTTGTAGTATCGATAAGCGGTTGTGAAAGCGGGACCCATGCCATCACCAATCATATAAATAACATTTTTAGGCGCTGTTTGAGCAAATGCTCCTGTTGTTGTACATAAAAGCGCTAATAAGCCGAACTGTTTTTTCATTGTGTGTACCCTTTAAGTGTACTTATTTTAATAGCGACTATTATTGTATACTGATGACCAGATAAATAAATGAATATGTTATGAAATCTCGAGATTTAAGTGTGTGCTCTTCTAGCTCGGTTCTATTATTTGTGTAATAACTCTTGTATGTTATTGCTATAACCAAATAAAAAGTAGAGGTTTGCATTGCAACCATTTTCTGTCAAAGCTAACGACTTAGATATACATGGCCTTAAATTTGGAGACGGTGAAGAGGTTGTTATTGCGCTTCACGGTTGGTTAGATAACAGTGCTAGCTTTGCACCTATGCTAACTGACGTACCGTCAAATCAAACATGGTATTGTATTGATTTTGCAGGGCATGGACTATCATCTTGGCGAAGCCCTCAGGCACATTACTACTTTATTGATTATGTGGATGATGTGTATGCCTTAATCACAGCGCTTAAATTAAAAAAGGTACACTTGGTCGGGCATTCGATGGGGGCGATGGTCGCGGGTTTATTTGCGAGTTGTTTTAACGAGTATGTTAAATCCGTTTCTTTTATTGAAGGAATTGGCTGCGTTACCACACAAGCAAATGAAGTCGCTTCGCAGCTAAGAAATGCCATACTTAACCGGGCACGGTTAACGATTAAAAAATCAAGGACATACACTTCAAAAGAGCAAATTTATCAAGCGCGTGCAAAAACAACTGATTTAAATGATGAACTAATTGCGTTGTTGATGGACAGAAACATAAAACAAATGCACAGTGGGTTTGAGTTAACAACTGATCCTAAGCTTAAAAATCACTCAGGTTTTCGATTTGATGAAGCGCAATGTATTGGTGCAATAAAAGAATTAATTGCACCATGTCAATTAATATTAGGTGATAAAGGTTATCCATTTGTAAAACAAAATTTAGACAAGTATAGTAAATATTACAATAACTTGAGTGTAATAGATGTGCCCGGTGGACATCATTGCCATATGCAAAGTAGTGGGCTATGTTTTGAACACATTCACGCATTTATGGTGCAAAGTAGTGCATGTTAATTGTATATTACCGATAAATGTGGGATTATCTCTAGATTAGAGTATTTGCTCAATTGTGAAAGTGCCTTACTTAGATTAAGGTTAATAAAAATATAATTATAAACAGGGGCTAAGAGTGGAAAAAATCTGGCTTAAGCGCTACCCAGAAGGTATGCCTGAAACAATCGATCCTGAGCACTACAACTCGTTACTCGAAGTGTTTGAAAAAAGTTTTAATGAATACAAAGATTTACCTGCATTTACAAATATGGGTAAAACATTGTCATACAACGAAATAGATGCAGCAACGAAACGTGTTGCCGCCTATATTCAAAACGATTTAGGGCTAAAAAAAGGCGATAAAGTCGCTGTGATGATGCCTAACTTGTTGCAAACCCCTATTGCTATTTTAGGTATTTTACGCGCAGGGTGCGTTGTGGTTAACGTTAATCCACTTTATACCGTACGTGAGCTAGAGCATCAGCTAAAAGATTCTGAAACATCGGCAATATTTATACTAGCTAACTTTGCTGATACGCTTGAAAAAGCGCTGCCTAACACTGACGTGAAACACATTGTGGTTACCCAAGTAGGTGACATGATGGGGGGTCTTAAAAAGCATTTAGTTAATTTTGTAGTTAAGCATTTCAAAAAAATGGTGCCAAGTTACACGTTACCTAACACGATTAAATTTTGTGATTTATTAAAAGCTGATCCAAATGGTTACACACGCCCAGACGTCAATTTAAGTGACTTAGCTTTTTTACAGTACACAGGTGGAACTACCGGTGTATCTAAAGGCGCAATGTTGAGCCATGGCAATATGGTAGGCAACCTTGAACAAGTGTCTGGTTGTTTAGACAAAGTTCTTGACCGTGGTAGTGAAGTGGTTATTACCGCGCTTCCGCTTTATCATATATTTGCGCTAACAGCTAACTGTTTGGCATTTATGAAATACGGTGGTTTAAACGTTTTAATTACTAATCCACGTGATATGCCTGGATTTGTAAAAGAGCTGAGCCAGCATAAATTTACTGCTATTACAGGGGTTAATACGCTATTTAATGGTTTATTAAACACTCCTGGTTTCTCTGAACTTGATTTTAGTCACCTTAAAATGTCATTGGGTGGCGGTATGGCGGTACAACGTCCTGTTGCAGAAAAGTGGCAAAAAGTGACCAATACTAAATTAATGGAAGGCTATGGCTTAACTGAATGTGCTCCATTAGTAACAATTAGCCCATATGATTTAGAGGCATATAATGGCTCTATTGGTTTACCTGCGCCAAGTACAGATATTAAGTTAATGCTTGATAACGGTGAAGAAGCGGCTAAAGGTGAGCCTGGCGAGCTATGGGTTAAAGGCCCTCAAGTTATGCTTGGTTATTATAATCGCCCAGACGCAACCGCTGAATGTTTAAAAGATGGTTGGTTTGCAACCGGTGATATTGCGACGTACGATGATGAAGGTTTCTTCTATATTGTTGACCGTAAAAAAGACATGATTATTGTTTCAGGCTTTAATGTTTTCCCAAATGAGATTGAAGAAGTGGTTGCAATGCACGAAGGTGTATTAGAAGTTGCTGCAATTGGTATTCCTCATGACATTAGTGGTGAACAAGTTAAAGTTTTTGTTGTGAAAAAAGACCCTTCTTTAACTGAAAAAGATATAATAAAACATTGTCGTGATAATTTAACTAATTATAAGGTTCCTAAACTCGTTGAGTTTAAGGATGAGTTACCCAAAACTAACGTGGGTAAAATTCTCAGAAGAGCCTTAAAAGATTAGCAACTATAAAAAAGCCGACATATGTCGGCTTTTTTATTGTAGGAGACTCAGTGCACTACCAATTGATCCAAACCCAAAATGAGCTAAATACGTTTGTAGAACAAATAAAAAACAAACCCATTCTTGCTATTGATACCGAGTTTATGCGCCGCCGTACTTTGTATCCCGAAGTTGCACTCATTCAAGTTTATGATGGCGAACATTTAGCACTTATCGACCCGCTTGCAGAGCTTTCCTTATTTGATTTTTGGCAGATACTTAAAGATCCAAACGTGTTAAAAGTACTTCATTCTCCTTCTGAAGATATTGAGGTTTTTCAAAAATACGCAGGTTTTGTTCCTTATCCATTGTTTGATACTCAGTTTGCACTTCAGCTATTAGGCGAGGGTAACTGTATGGGGTTTGCCTTAATGGTAAAAACCTTGTTGAATATTGAAATTGATAAAAGTGAATCGCGTACCAATTGGTTACAACGTCCTCTCACTCAAAAACAACTTGAATACGCTGCGGCCGATACGTTTCACTTACTGCCTTGTTTTGAGTTAATTATAGACAGCATTAAAGCGGCCGATTTATTCGACATTGTGATCAATGAAAGTGAATTAGTGGCAAACAAGCGTGCTTTTCAAACACCAGATGAGTTACTTTATAAAGAGATTAAAAATGCATGGCAGCTTAAGCCGCATGAATTAGCGGTACTTAAAGAGTTAGCTGTGTGGCGAAGAAATAAAGCAATTCGAAAAAATCTAGCGCTTAACTTTGTGCTAAAAGAGCATAACATGACTGAAATCGCTAAACGAGGTCCGTCGAGCTTAAACGCGCTAAGACAAATTCCAGGTGTCGAGCCTATTGAAGTGAATCGTTCTGGGGTGGAAATTTTAAAGTGTATTGAGCAAGCTAAAGCTGTTCCAGTTGAGCAGCACCCACAGGTACTAAAGCGCTTAATTGATTTTCCTACTTACAAAAAAGTAGCAAAAGAAATCAAACAAAAAATTACGAAAGTTGCTAAAGAGCACAATATACCAGAAGACGTCATGGCATCTAAAAAACAAATTAATCAGCTAATTAGTTGGAATTGGAAATTAACGGATGAACAAAAAGCAAATCACATAAAGCCAGATTTACTCAGTTCATGGCGCTATGACTTTGTTAAAGACGCTCTTAAAGAGTGGGATAATTAAAGTCATAAAGGCGAGTTACAAACAAATAAAAAGGGCGCTTAGCGCCCTTGTTTGTTATTTCTTTTCTTCGTCAGGTAATGTGACATTGAGCTCGAGTACGGCTAAATCGTCTTCATTTTGATCAAACTGAACTTGAACCGCATCGGCGCCTACATTTACGTACTTACGAATGACATCTAATATATCTTGCTTTAATTGCGGCAAGTAATCAGGTGTACCACGCTGAGAACGTTCGTGCGCGACAATGATCTGCAATCGCTCTTTTGCTAATGACGCACTGTTTTTCTTTTCTGAGCGGAAGTAGTCAAGTAAAGACACATTAACCTCCAAATATCCGTTTGAATAAACCCTTTTTCTCAACATCTAAAAATCTAAATTCAACCGTTTCACCTAATAAACGACTGATCGCATCGGCATAAGCTTGGCCTGCGTCAGATTCGCTATCAAGGATAACGGGTTGTCCTGAGTTAGATGCACTAAGTACTGCTTGAGATTCAGGAATGACACCTAGTAAGTCGATGGCTAAAATGTCCTGGATATCTTCAACAGATAGCATTTCACCTTTTGTTACACGATCTGGATTATAGCGTGTTATTAGCAAATGCTCTTTAATGTTTTCTAAACCTTCTTCGGCGCGTTTAGATTTACTGTGTAAAATTCCTAGTATACGATCAGAATCTCGTACTGATGAAACCTCTGGATTAGTGGTTACAATTGCTTCATCAGCAAAGTACATTGCCATCATTGCACCGGCTTCAATACCTGCCGGAGAATCACAGACTATGTAGTCAAAGTCTTCTTTTAACTCATTAAGTACACGTTCAACACCTTCGCGTGTGAGTGCATCTTTATCGCGTGTTTGTGATGCAGGAAGTAAAAATAACTTCTCTACACGTTTATCTTTTATGAGTGCTTGGTTAAGGTTGGCTTCGCCATTGATTACATTAACGAAGTCATACACTACGCGACGTTCACAACCCATAATTAGGTCTAAATTACGTAAGCCGATATCAAAATCGATGATAACAGTTTTGTAGCCTTTTAATGCTAAGCCTGTACCAATTGCTGCGCTCGATGTTGTTTTACCAACACCCCCTTTACCCGAGGTAACGACAATTATTTTTGCCATGAGATTTATCCTTTAACCAAAGCTGAAATTTCTAAAGATTCATTTTTTTGTTGTATTTGAACTGCGTTACCCCAGTGTTCACCTTGCAGTGAGTCACTGATCCAGTAATTACCATTGATTGAAACGAGTTCTGCTTCTAATTTATTACAAAATATATATGCGTTTTCTAGCCCTTTTGCACCGGCAATAGCACGGCCACGTAGAGTTCCATAAATGTGTACATTACCATCGGCAATCACTTCTGCACCATGGCTTACTGCACCTAACACCACTAAATCACGGTCTTTGGCGTAAACTTGTTGGCCTGAGCGTACCGCACCATTAATAATTTGTGCTGGTAAGTACACTGTTTTTTCAACCACTGACGTATTAGGCTCTACTCTTGCGGGTTCACTCTTAACGTCTTGTGAATAGTTTAAAACAGATAACCCTGCAGCTTTTGCTTGTTTGTGTTGCTCATCCGAACCATTACATACACCCACCGCATTAAAGCTCATGCGTTCAATAAGTGATTTTAAATGAACAAAGTCGATTGTGCTGTTTTTTACTTCAATTAAATTAACGACAATGGGGGCACCCTCAAAGAACTTTGGGGCTTGGGCTATTTTTACATACAGTTGTTCTGCTAAAAGGTTAATATCAGTACTATAAAGATGTAAAACTGATAACGTAAAAAGGTTGCCTTTTAGCTCAAAAATTTGGTCCGACATAGATGCTCAACTGGATTGTCTAGTTAGCATGTAACTTTATATAAACCTAGGCTGAACAAGGCTTTTATTAAAGTTTCCACACTAATTTTTATAACTTATTATTATTGCCATGTTATAGTGTGTAGCACTGTTAAGCAAGATTTTATAGGGCCATAATGCTAACTGCGGTATATAAAAGTAAGAAAAAAGCAGATACTTTCTTATTTATTGAAAAAAGAGACGATTTTAGTAAAGTTCCGGAACCTTTAATGGCCATGTTTGGTCAACCTCAGTACGTGATGATCATTAACTTAGCTAAGCGAACTCAATTAGGCGTAGCGGATTTAGACACTTTAAAACAGTCGCTTAGCGACCAAGGCTATTATTTACAAATTCCGCCACCAGAGGAAAACTTGCTGAGTCAATTAAGAAAACAAAATGGAGTAGATAGTGATTAAAAAATTAGCAGTTGTATTGTGTGGTGTATGTTTAAGCTCATCGGTGATGGCAAAAACCCAAGCTGAGTTTCAACAATACCTTACTAATTTAAAGCAAGAGGCAATAGCTAAAGGCTACGATACTCAGTTAATTGAGCAAGCATTTGCCACTGCATCTTATAAAGAAAAAGTGATTTCTGCAGATAAAAATCAGCCTGAAGTAAAAGAAACACTGGAAACATATTTACCAAAACGTGTGCCTCAATGGAAAATTGATCGTGCGCGTAAGTTGTATAAAGAAAACCAAGAAGTTTTAGAGAAGGTCGCAAAAGACTTTGGTGTTCAAGCACGCTTTATCGTGGCTATTTGGGGCTTAGAGAGTAATTTTGGTGCCATTCAAGGTGGCCACAACGTGATTTCATCGTTGGTAACACTGGCATTTGATGGACGCCGTGAAGCACTATACAAGCGCCAATTATGGGCAGCACTGGATATATTAAAGTCGGGTCATATTACGCTTGATAAATTTAAAGGCTCATGGGCAGGTGCAATGGGGCAAACTCAATTTATGCCAACCTCATTTAATGCCTATGCTGTAGATTACAACAATGATGGTCGCAAAGATATTTGGACAACTAAGGAAGACGCGTTTGCCTCTATTGCTAATTACTTAAAGCAAGAGGGCTGGAATGACAACTTAACCTGGGGTCGCCAAGTTCAATTACCTGCTAATTTTGATCAGCAGTATATTTTAAAGCGCGGTACTAAAACACGTAAGCAATGGCTTGAATATTGGAACAATTCAGAGCGCTCACTCGCTGATTGGCAAGCATTAGGGGTTCGTCGTGCTGATGGCAGCGATTTACCAAATGTTGCTGTGGATGCTGCACTAGTGATGCCTGATGATGTAAATGGGCGCATGTATTTAGCATACGACAACTACAAGGTATTTATGCACTGGAATCGGTCATATTACTTTGCAACTAGCGTGGGCTATTTGTCAGATAGAATTGCTTACCCAAAGATTTAAGCTAAAGCAAATAACTAAAAAAAGCCGCAAAATTGCGGCTTTTTTGTGAGTTACATATCGACTAAATTTCTTTTTTAAATATTTTATCTTTTAGGTCAATGACTTTGCCAATCCCTGAACCTAGTTTCATTAGCTTATTAAGCTGCTCAGGAGTTAAACGTTGTAATTCTGAGGACCATTTAGTTACTGTTTCAAGTAAGTTATGGATTTCGCCCATTTGTTTTTGAGCATAAATTTCATCGTCGTTACTTGCTTCGTCTAGTAAGTTATCTCGGAGTAAGCTCAGTGTAGGCTCAACTTCACGTTTTTTGCGCTCTTCGAATACGCGATTTGCCATATCCCAAATATCGCCTGCAGGGGCATAGTACTCTTTTCTATCTCCTGGGATATGCATTACTTTGATCAGCTGCCAAGATTGTAATTCTTTGATCCCCATACTCACGTTACCGCGAGAGATACTTAGCGCATCAGCGATTTGATTTGCCGTCATTGGATCTTTAGTAATAATCAATAAACCACACATTTGTCCAATGGTGCGATTAAATCCCCAGCGGCTGCCCATCTCACCACAATGCATTACAAAGGCAAAGTTTTTTTCTGATAATGTCATTGTTACAAGTTTCAAAAATAAATGAAATCTATGCTAGCACGCTGGTTAAGTATGGCAAGACTTAAGCTGGGATAAAAAACCACGTTTTACGACTAATGATTGATATAGATTAATATTTAAGCATTTATAGTGAGGTATGTTGCGGGTATGCAACATAATCTTGCCGTTTAACGCCCTTGTTAAATAGCATAAACTTTTTATAAACGATGGAATGACTATGAAAGCAGCAATAAATACAGAATATAAAGGCAAGTTAGCGATCACCGATTTACCTATTCCAGAAGTAGGCCCTGACGACGTCCTAGTAAAAATAGCCGCTTGTGGTGTGTGCCACACTGATTTACACGCATGTCATGGTGATTGGCCGGTAAAACCAAAAATGCCATTAGTACCTGGACACGAAGGTGTTGGTGTAATAGAAAAACTAGGAAGTAATATTAAGCACTTAGAAGTGGGCGATAGAGTAGGCGTACCATGGCTATACAGTGCATGTGGCCATTGTGAGTTTTGTTTAGATGGACGCGAAACCCTTTGTTTATCGCAACATAATACTGGTTACTCTATTGACGGTGGGTATGCAGAATACTGTTTAGCTCATGGTGACTACATCATCAAAATACCGGAAGGTTTAGGTTTTGCTGAAGCTGCCCCCTTATTTTGTGCCGGCGTAACAACGTATAAAGCTTTAAAAGTATCTGGTGCTAAACCAGGTCAATGGGTTGCTATTGTCGGTGTGGGTGGTTTAGGGCACTTAGCAGTGCAATATGCAAAAGCAATGGGCTTTAATGTTATTGCGGTAGATACTGGTAAAGAGAAAATGGCGCTAGCTAAAGAGTTGGGTGCTGATATTACGCTTGATTTTAAAGAAGTGGTGCCCAGTGAGGCTATTTTTGAGCAAGTAGGTGGCGCGCATGCTGTTGTTTGTACGGCAGTATCAAAACCAGGTTTTGAACAAGCTTATAAAAGTGTTCGCCGAGGGGGGAAATGTGTATTGGTTGGTTTACCGCCTGAAGATATGCCATTGCCAATTTTTGACACCGTATTAAATGGTGTTTCAGTGGTTGGATCTATTGTAGGTACACGCAAAGATCTGCAAGAATGTCTTGAATTTGCTGCGCAAGGCAAAGTAAAAGCCATCATTGAAGAGAAAAAACTTGAAGATATTAATGAAATTTTTGATGACATGCTTAAAGGCGAAATAAACGGCCGCATAGTTGTTACGATTTAATATTAAGGTTTACATGAAAAAAGCACGGTATCTCAATTGAAATACCGTGCTTTTTAAATTATTAAACTATTAAAGTGTGTAACTAAAGCTTAGCTTTGCATTACGTTCTTCACCTGGCATTCCGCCTAAAAACATGGCTTTAGAATAGTATTTTTTATTAAACAGGTTATTAATGTTTAATTGCATCTGCCAGTTGTCTGCTTTATAGCTAACCGCTGCATCATATACGGTATAAGCGGGTACGTAGCCATTATCAATACCAAATGAACTTGAGTTAGTACTACGCTTATCAACAAATGTTAAACCTGCGCTTAAATCAACTGCGTGCGGTAATTCAAACAGCGCTGCTGAGTAAGTAACCCATGAACTTGCTGTTACATAAGGCACCCCTTTTTGACGAGTATTATAGCTGTCACGATTTGGGTTGGTTTTATCGCGGGCGTCTTGATAAACACCGTTGATATTAACTTTCCATTGATCGTTCAAATAGGCATTTAAATCAATCTCTACACCTTTTGTTTGTTCTTCACCATCAAAGAAGCTCTCTACTACATTAGGTGCTGACACGCCGGCTTCATAAAGAGGGTTGGCATATTCTAAATTAGTACGCGCACTTTCAAATACCACAATTGATGCCAGTAATTGGTCATCAAATGCTTTAAAACGAAATCCTAAATCATTACTCACAGATTCGGAATCGTCTCTATCGGCTTCATTACCGGCAACAGAGCCAAGAACACTGTAAGCTGTGCGCCCTTTAGAGTGATTTAAAAACAAAGCCATATCAGCGTTTACTTGATAAGTAGCACCTAAGTTATACGTTAAACCACTGTCTGAGGTATTTGCTTCTGGCGTTGGATTTGCGCGGCTTTGACTATAACGAGGGTCAACACCAAAGTGCTCGTAACTTTGTTTAATACGATTATGAGCAACACCAATACGAGTAGTGATCTTATCGTTAATGTAAGCAACATGTTGAAGGCCTACGCCCCATGCTTGTACTTTTTTATTGTAATCACTGGTTTTAAGCGGATCATAATCAGCAAATTCATCCGCAGGCCAATTTGGCTGGCGTATATCAAAAATATACGGTAGTGCACCTTGGTAAATAACTTCTCCGGCTTTGTTTTTAATGACCTTATCGGCATCATAAATGGAGTATTGTTTAAAACGAATATCTCGGTCTTCGTAGTTGGCATTAACCAGTAATTCGTTTTCTATATTGCCGAGCATAAAGTCATAACGTAAATCTAAAAAGTATTGCCATGATTTCTCATCTGCTTCTACTTGGCGATATTCTTGGCGTCTAGCTGCGAAAGGGTGTAATACATTATCAACAACTAACGGTGCGCGTGGATCTTGGTTAATTACACCACGTCGGTTCCAATACACATAATTATAAGCACCTGTTTGGCGAGCAAAGCTAGAGGTGTAATTACGGTACTGTAGCTGTTGATTTAAAAATAAATCATCACTAATGTAGTAATTGTGCGCTAATTTAAAACGCAGCTCTTCACCTTCGTTATCCTTTGCCATCGGTGATATTATGCCATTGGTACCAAAGTTAAAGGGTGTTAAACCATCATTGCTTGCCAAAGAGTTAGCGAGTTCATTTCGTTGTGCTTCACTCAATTGTAACCCACTTGCTGTAGGGTCATTAACTAAATCGGCGCCTGATACTTCTCCTGCAGTTAAACCGTTAACCGATTTACTGTTAAAAATACGAATAGGGTGGCCAATAGAATCCACTGCAATAGCATCTTTAATATATGCCCCAGACAATACAAAAGATTGCTGGTCATTAAGCACATATTTTAAAGACGAGTAAATTTCATCGCGCTGATCTTTTAAATCACGAAAGCCATCGCTAGAGGCGGTTTTGGCCATAACCCGATAAGCTAAATCGTCGGTTATTGCATTGGTGCTATCAAGTGCAAGCGAATAACTATCCCACTGGCCAATATCCATTTCTAGGGTATGTTGCTCGTTAAACTGTGGTTTTTTTTCAATCAGGTTGATGACACCACCGGCACTACCCATACCATACAAGCCCGTTGCAGGGCCTTTTAATACTTCAATTGATTCAACATTGGTTAAAGAACGAGTAGGGTTAAATGTATTGCCTAACCCTGCGCCGCCATACATGCCATCGTAAGTGTAATTAGCGCCCAAGCCACGAATAACTAAGTTGTCACCAATGCCATAGTTATTACCCGCTTGAGTTAGGCCACTCACATTACGGATCACGTCCTGAAGACTATCAATACCTTGTGACTCAATCAGTGCTTTATCAACAATGACCACGGGTGCAGGAGTTTCCATTAGCGACATGTCTGATTTAGTTGCTAAACCTGAATTCATCACCACTCGGTTTTGTTGCTCGTAAACGCTAATTCGTTCAATATCTGAATTAACTTGTGACTCGTTAGCCATTGCTAAACTTGCGTTTAAGCACGCTAGAGTGAGGAGAGAGTATTGAAACCTTTTCATAAACTGATAACCATTCGCATTTGTTAATTTGCGCGAATGATAATGGTTATCATTTTAAAATTAAATAAAAAGTTCAATTTTTTTTACTTTAATAGGTACGTTTGCTTGATTGTTATTCAATGTGATTTAAAAGTAATCATATTTGAAAATTTCAATGGAGTATTACAGTAGATAATTGGTTTAGCGGAAAGATCTTTTGAATAAAATATTGATGGCTAAACAAGCAGCTTAGCTAAATTTGCTAAAAAACTGTTAAGGTTGAGCGCAGCTCAACCTTATAGAGGCGTTTTGGGTTTACTGTTTGTAAATCACACCCGCTTTCATAACGAATGGGATCTGCTCTAGTGTAGAAATGTTTTTTAATGGGTTAGTGTTTACCGCTATAATATCAGCTGCAAAACCAGTTTTAATTTGCCCTAGTTGTTTATCAGCTTTTAATAATTTAGCACTATTAATGGTTGCGGCTTGGATGGCTTGTAATTCACTCATACCAAATTCAACCATTCGCGAGAACTGCTTAGCGTTATCGCCATGCGGGTAAATAGCTGCGTCGGTTCCAAACACCATGTTTACACCCGCTTCAACCGCGCGTTTAAAACTATCGCGTTGTTTTTTTGATACCAGACGTTCTTTATTTAGATTTTCTTCATCCACGCCATTTTGTTCACCAAAGCTTAGCGTATATTCGGTATTATAAATATCCATAGACAGCCAAGTTCCATGCTCTTTTGCAAGCGCGATTGCTTCATCGTCTAAAAAGCTAGCGTGCTCAACACTATCTACACCGGCTTTAATTGCCGTTTTAATACCGTTAGTTCCATGTGCGTGAGCGGCAACAGGTAATTCACGCATGTGCGCTTCATCAACAATGGCTTTCATTTCTTCAAAGGCGTATTGCTGTATGCCGACTTTTGTTCCTTTAGAGAATACACCGCCTGTGGCGCATAGTTTGATTGCATTAGCGCCATATTTTATATTTTCACGCACCTTAATACGCACAGCCCACGGGCCATCAGCAACGCCGGTGGCAGTATATTTCATCTCTGGAGGTAAGCGATTATTATCGCAGTGCCCACCAGTAATGCTCAAAGAAGGCCCTGCAGCCCAAATGCGTGGGCCGATAATATCACCTGCATTCACACCGTCTCGCACCGCAATAACACTGTAGCCCTCAGCACCTAAGTTCCTTACTGTAGTAAATCCAGCTTCTAAGGTTTGCTTAGCAAAATAGCTGGCTTTAATGGCCATTCGCGGAACAGATTGCCCTAACCGTTCACTTCGAGACACGGTTGGATCGCTGGTTAAATGTACGTGCATGTCCATTAACCCAGGTAACAGGGTAAGCGTTGGTAGGTTTATCAGTTCATCATTACTGCTAAGCTTGGGCTTTTTATTAAATTGGATTTGGCTAATAACACCGTTATCTATGGCAATCAACGGATTAGCCTTAAGTTCGCCTGTTTCAACATCTAGCAAAGCTTTGGCCGATATATAGGTTGTGGCTAGTGTACTTGCGCTGGTTAAGCTCATTAATGCGATTGATAGAGTCAATAAATGTTTTTTCATGTTTAAGTCATTATAATTATTTTCATTCACTTGAATGTAGCAACCATGCGCTATTGAGTAAATAATATAGCGACGAATAGCATTGACCATAATTGCTTTATTTAAGCTATTTAAAACCGCATAATTGGCGGGTAAAAACTAACAAGGGAATTTATGAAAGTTATTAAAATAGCACTGGTTGCCAGTAGCGTTATGTTTGCCTTAAGTGGTTGTATGAGCGCCAGCTCACAATTAAACACAAATCAGTCAGTCTCACCTGTAATAAGCGAATTATCAGCCGAGCAGCAATTAGATGTGCTCGTTGCTCAGTACTACGATGAATCATTAGCTTTTAATCCATTAAGCGCTACTTATAATGGCCGCCATGAATTTGATGATCAATTTTTGCCTGAAATATCGCAGCTTAATCGCGATAAAAAAGCCGCATTTTACAAAAAATATCAACAACGCTTAACGCTGATTGATGAATCACAACTGACCGGTCAAGCGCTACTGAATTTTGAAGTGTTATCCCGAGATTTAGCCCTCAAGCTTGAGGGGATGCAATATAAAAATTATTTGTTACCGATAAATCAAATGTCAGGTGCGCATAATACCTTCGCTGGATTTGGTTCAGGACAAAGTGCTCAGCCTTTTAATACTGTTGCCGACTACCAAAAATTTATCAAGCGTGCAGATGGTTTCTTTAAATGGCTTGCAAGTGTTGAACAATCAATGGCGCAAGGCGTTAAAAACGATGTGGTACTGCCTATGCCATTAGCAAAAAAATTACTCCCGCAATTTAAAGCGCATGTTGTTACAAGCGCAGAAGATTCTCTCTTTTATTCGCCCATTAAAGCCATGCCCGACTCTTTTTCAGCTGATGAAAAGCAACTGTTAAGATCGCAGTATACAACATTGATTTTAGATAAATTAGTACCTGCATATCAGCGAATGAGCGATTTCTTACTTAACGATTATATTCCTTATGCCCGCGATTCTGTTGGTTATGCTGATTTACCCAATGGTAAAGCATGGTACGAATACCAAATAAAGAAAAACACCACGTTAAGTTTATCAGCGGATGAAATTCATAAGATTGGTTTAAGTGAAGTGGCAAGAATCTTAAGTGAGATGGAAACGGTTAAAGAAACCGTAGGATTTGAAGGAGAATTATCAGCCTTTTTTAACCACTTACGTGACTCAGATGAGTTTTATTATAAAACAGCCGATGAGTTAATTGCCGCCTATGAACAAATTAAAGTAAAAATAGACGCTCGCTTACCAAAGTTATTTAATATTGAGCCTAAGGCTCCTTATATTGTTAAAGCGGTTGAAGCCTATCGTGCCCAATCGGCTGCGGGAGCGTCGTATGCAGGACCAGCTCCTGATGGTTCGCGCCCAGGTATATTTTATATCAATACATACAACTTAAAAGCACAGCCTAAGTTCTTACTCGAAACGCTGTCTATTCATGAAGCCGCTCCGGGGCATCACTTTCAAATAGCGCTGCAACAAGAGGTGCAAAGCTTACCTGATTTTCGTAAATTCGGCGGCTACACGGTGTTTGCTGAGGGTTGGGCATTATACGCAGAAAGCTTAGGCAAAGAACTGGGTTTATTTACCGATCCGTATATGTGGTATGGGCGTCTTAACGATGAGCAGTTAAGAGCGATGCGATTAGTGCTTGATACAGGTTTTCATGCCAAAGGGTGGACACGTCAACAAGGCATTGATTACATGCTAGCAAATTCTTCAATGGCAAAAAGTGATGTTATCGCTGAAGTTGAGCGCTATATCGCATGGCCTGGGCAAGCATTATCGTACAAATTGGGTGAGTTTAAAATTAAAGAGCTCAGAGATTACGCCCACCAGCAATTAGGTGAGCAATTTGATATTAAAGCGTTTCATACGCAAATATTAATTGATGGTGCATTACCTATGCCTATTCTGGAGAAAAAAATTAAACGTTGGGTTAAATCTCAGCAGTAATAAAATCGCGCGAAGCCATGCAGATATTAGGGATTGGCTTTGCGCGCTTTGCTGCAATACGTTAGAATGCGCGCTCTTAAAAGGGGCGAGAACACCATGTTTGATCAACAATTAGCAAATACCCAATTTTGGCTTAGTAAAAGCCTGAATGAAATGAACCAGCAAGAATGGGAAGCCATTTGTGATGGATGTGGAAAGTGTTGTTTAAACACCTTTATTGACAGTGAAGACGAAGATGACTTTACTGCTACCGATCAGCTAAGAGAAGGTGAGCAACTAATATTTACCAACATTGTTTGTCAATACCTTGATAACAATACCTGTGGCTGTAGTGAATACGAAAACCGTCAAATCTTAGTCCCTTCGTGCGTTAAGCTCACTAAAGAAAACCTAAAAGACATCTTTTTCATGCCCCAAAGCTGTAGCTACCGCCGACTTCATGAAGGGCGCGGCTTAGCAACGTGGCATCCGTTACTTAATAACGGCGATAAAACTAAAATGCATGAGCTAAATATTTCAGTCAAAGATAAAACAGTAAAAGATTGTGATGTAAAACTGGAAGATTTTGACTTGTATATTGCCGAGTGGCCAACCAAGGATTGCAACTAGTGAGTAAGTTACAAGCAAGTATTGGTTTAATAAACCCTAAAAGCCCAACCAATGTGGGTGGTGTATTACGCGCAGCAGGTTGTTATGACGCCAAGCAGGTGTTTTTTACCGGCAACCGTTATTTAAATGCACAAAAATTTCATACTGATACTAAAAATGTGGTGCAACGTATTCCATTAACCGCCACCGACAATTTAGCATCAGTTAAGCCACAAGACGCAAAAGTAGTGGTAATAGAGCTAATTGAAGGTGCTACTCCTTTACCCGAGTTTACTCATCCTGAGAACGCATTTTATGTGTTTGGTCCAGAAGACGGCTCTGTGCCTAAAGACGTTTTAAAATGGTGCGACGAAGTTGTGTATATCCCAACTATAGGTTGTATGAATTTAGCGGCAACTTGTAATGTTGTTCTTTATGACCGACTCGCGAAATTGGGCGGAATTCAAAGCAGCGATGAAACCATTATTTCCTCACGCGATACCAATAATAAAATGAAATGGAAAAAACAACCTTAATATACACAATATAAGCGTGAACAGGACGTGGTAGCTTTGCTCGGTTTTACTTATTCTTACATGGATGTAAGCTAATGGAATAGCGCAGGAGCAGTTATCGAGCCCACCACTAATTTACCAACCTCGCACCACGATTAAATCGCCCCCAGTTTAAAAAAATATTAATCCGCAAAGCATCAACAGATCCTAGTTAAATGTAAATAAAAGTAACTAATTAACTTAAAAAATAAGCAGTTCGTCTTTTTTTAACTCTATAAATGTAAAAGTATGTAATTATAATGAAAAAATAATAACTACAAGGTTTTACATTTTATGCATAGGCTATGTTACTTGTTTTGCTGTTGTTGGCTAATGTTACTAAGCATTCCGCTAACAGGCTGTTATTCAAAGCCTGCAGCTTTAGATCCTCAAGTAGCAAGTACTGGTGAGTCGTTATCCACGATAGCTCAAACCACAGATGTAATTTTTTACGACTTACAGCTAGTTGTCCTGCCCAGTAAGAAAAAAATTTCCGGCATAGGTAAAACCATGTTTCGAGTGCTGAAAAAAACGCAGCAAGTCGAACTCAAGCTCGATAGTCGTTTCTCTATTGAAAATGTCACTGTTGCTAAGCAATCAGCCAATTTTAGTCACCAGCAGGGCGTTATCATTATTGATTTGTATGAAGCTAAATACCCAGGTGAAGTTGTCGAGGTTGCCATTAGCTATTCAGGACACCCTCATGAAGCTACTAATCCCCCATGGAGTGGTGGCTTTGTATTTAGCCATACTGCACAAGGTGAGCCTTGGATAGCAACGGCAGTACAAGGCGAAGGCTGTGACTTATTTTGGCCTTGCAAAGATCACTTCAGTGATAAAGCCGACAGTATGCGTATTCGTGTGACAGTACCAACGGGCTTAAGTGTTGCTAGTAATGGTGTACTTAAAAAAATCATGCCATTAAAAAATAATACAACTGAATTTGATTGGTTTTTATCTGAGCCTGCGAGTGATTACAATATTGCGTTAAACATTGGTCCCTTCGAACGTATTAAACAACAATATAAAAGTATTAACGGCACGCAGGTGCCTGTTGAATTCTGGGCATTACCTGAAAACAGCCACAAAGCCACTATGCTACTCAATGATGATGTATATCAACAGCTCGCATTTTTTGAATCTGTATTAGGGCCTTATCCTTGGGGTATGCAAAAGTTAGGCTTTGTAGAAACACCACATTTGGGTATGGAACATCAAACCATTAACGCTTATGGTAAAGGGTATACCCGCGATCCAAGTGGCTATGACTGGCTTATTCAGCACGAGTTGGCTCATGAATGGTTTGGCAATTTAATGACCCATGAAAAACTCAACGATGCGTGGTTACACGAAGGCTTTGGTTTCTATATGCAACCCGCTTACAGCTTGTTTAAATTTGGTGAAGCTGCTTATAACCATGCTATGTACACCGCGTATTTAGGATTAAAAAATTGCCATCCTATTGTTAAAAAAGGGAAAGTTACTTCTAAAGAAGCGTTTAATGCAGATATTTATGGTAAAGGTGGTTGGACGCTTCACACTCTGCGATGGCTAATTGGAGACGAGTTATTTTGGCAAGCTGCCCGAGAGTTAGCATATGGTCAAACGCAAACAGCTAATTTGAGTTATCCAATCGAGTCGCGTTATCGCAGTAGCCAAGATTTTATTGATATTGTTAACCGGATCACGGGCGATGATTATACGTGGTTATTTGATGTGTATTTAAAGCAAGCCGCGTTACCAACCTTAACAATGGAGCGAACCAACACAGTCATTTATTTAAGCTGGAGTAACAGCGAAAAAGATGGCACAGCGTTTAAAATGCCGGTTCCTATTTCTATAAACGGGAAGTTGACAACTCACACTCCAGTGGATGGACTGATCACTATCAATGCCAAAAAAAGCGACATTATCGTTATCGATCCACAGATGAAGGTTCTGCGACAGTTACCTATAATTAGTCAATGTCAGCAACAAAGCTAAGCTTATATAGGTTAAATTACAACTTGTTATAAGTTTAAGATTTAACCAAATACCGTTCTTTTTGGATTTAAAATCTCATTATTTATTATTATTTTTAATTATTAACCTCGCCTGAACAATATTTGCTAAGACTTTCAGTTAAAAATTTGTTAAAAAGGCAGTGGTAATAATGATTAATTCTTAAGGTACTTATGTTTAGCTCGCTAAAATTCACCTCCAAAATCACCATCGCTGCGTCATTAGTGTTAGTTTTAGTGTTAGGTGTTTTCACTATAAATAACTATTTTTCAATGCGTCATCAAACTCAAGAGCAGTTGTCGCTGGTGCTAGAGCAAAACTCAGAATCGGTTTCTAAAAACATTGCAAGTTGGCTCAATAATAAATTGGCAATTGTGATCTCTATCGCAAAAACATATCAAGATAACGATACGAAGTCTTTAACGCTTTCGCAATTAAATACCGCTGAGCTTGCCGGGGATTTTAAAAATACCTACATAGGTAAATCATCGGGGACATTTATTTTAAATGATCAAAGTGTTGTGCTCCCCAGCGATTTTGATGCTACAAGTCGCCCTTGGTATAAATTAGTAGAAAATAAAACAACAACGGCTTTTACAACCCCTTATATTGATGTGACCACCAACGAACTGACAATTTCAGCCGTTGCGCCTATTAATAGTAATGGTCAATTTAAAGGGGTAGCGGGAGCAGATATTGATATGCAAACCATCGCTGAAATTATTGGCGATATTGATTTCTTGGGACTCGGTTATGGCTTCTTACTTGATAATAAAGGGCAAATATTAAGTCACCCTGATAGTAAATTAAATTCAAAAAAAGTCGCAGATTTGATTGGTAAAAATGCACCGTTAGCAAGAGAGTTTACAGAGTATCAAGTAGCGGGTGAAACCTCGCTGGTATCCTTTACTAAGATTCGTGGTATTGAAAATGTTGATTGGTATCTGGGTGTAGTAGTTAATAAAGATAAAGCGTATTCAAGTGTTTCTTCGTTTGGTCAAAAGGCAATTGTCTTTTTAATTATTGGTATTTTAGTGATTGTTGCATCACTGGAGTTTTTACTGCGTTATTTAATGCGACCTATGTATCGTCTTAATGATGCTATTAGAGATATAGCACAAGGTGAAGGCGATTTAACTTGTCGACTCAGTGTTGAGAACGATGACGAGTTTGGTCAGTTAAGTAATTCATTTAATATTTTTATAGAAAAAATTCAAAATTCAATTGTTCAAGTTAAGTCTTCAACACAGTTGCTAGAAACCGCGGTTGCTAAACTGGTTACCCAAACAGATTCAACATTAACTATGTACGACGACCAAAGTGAACGTACCAACAGTGTGGCATCTGCAATTAACCAGTTTTCAGCCACTGCAACAGAAATTTCAACTAGTGCAAGTAATGCCTCAACACTTGCTAAAGATGCTGATCAATATTGCGCTAAAAATCAGCAAACACTAACGAATAACGTTTCGAGCATTCATCAACTTTCGCAAAATATAGAGCAAGCACAAGAAACAATTAATAGTTTAGATTCACATACTGCTAATATCGGTAATGTACTTGCGGTAATCAAAGGCGTGAGTGAACAAACTAACTTGCTTGCTTTAAATGCGGCAATAGAAGCGGCACGTGCAGGTGAAGCGGGAAGAGGGTTTGCCGTTGTTGCTGATGAAGTCAGGCAATTAGCACAACGTACTCAGCAATCAACGCAAGAAATTGAAAATACGGTAATTGAACTACAAAAAGGCTCAAGCTCTGCCGTTGAGCTGATGAAAACCAGTTTAGAAGAAAGTGAAAAAAGTGTTCAGCAAGCTGATGCAGTTGGCGATGTAATGAAGCAAATAATTAGCGCGATAAAGCAAATAACCGACGCTAATCATAGTGTGGCTAATGCTACTGATGAGCAAAATCAAGTTGTTAAATCATTACACTCAGATATCCATGTTATTAGCGACCTATCGATTCAAGGTCAATCTAACCTTAACCTCACTTTAGAAGAGTGCACTAAGCTCAAACATCAATTCAGTGACTTAGAGCGTATGGTTAAAAAATTCAAAGTATGAGCAGTAAAACAAAAATAAATAAACCAAACTGGCTCAGTTTAATCAATATCGATAGTGTTTATAGCTTTGATAGACAACGCCAAGCGTTTTCTTTATTTACCATGATAGCGATTGCCTTGGTGTTAATTACTTATTTGGTGATTGCAAATTATCGCGTTTATGCACCTATATTAACTGCCGCATTAATTTCAGTTAACTTAACGATTGTAGGATGCATTGTTTATTTTATAAAAACTAAACAGCTTAATGCTATCGCGTTAATTACCTTGATGATTGTATTTGTGATGTGCTTAGCTTTAGTATCCACCGGCGGTAAAGAAAACACCGCATTATATTGGCTAATGTTTTATCCTGTAGCTGTATTTGCCATACTGGGTGTCAAACTTGGCGCATGGTTAAGTAGTGCCATGTTATTGAGCTGTATTGTTATGTTGTATGGCCCCGATATGGGGCAGGTTATGTATGGTGAGGTAGAAAAGACCCGTTTTGTTGCTGCATTTTCATTAGTGCTGGTGTTTTCTTTTATCGGTGAGTATTTTCGTCACAGAAGCCACCTTGCCATTGCAGATATCACCTTAGAGCAAAAACAACACGCCTATACAGATCAGCTTACAGGCGCACCCAACCGCCGTTTTATTACTTCACATTTTTTAAAGCTTGCTGCTTCACGGCCAGCGCATTATTTGCCGCTGTCTATTTTGCTCATTGATTTAGATAACTTTAAACAATTAAATGATACCTACGGCCATGATTTTGGCGATACCGTATTAATAGAGTTTACTAAATTATTAGAGTCGCAATTTTCTGCAACCGCCCTTAAAGCCCGTTATGGTGGCGAAGAGTTTGTGGTTATTTTACCGCAGATGACCACCATAGAAGCCAGTATTTTGGCTAATCGTTTTAGAGAATGCGTGCAACATCATGTAATATTAACTGATAAACAACAACGAGTATCGTTAACTTGTAGCATTGGCATTGCACAAGCTAATCATATTGATGACTACGACAGTGCATTAAAACAAGCCGATGAGTATTTATATCAGGCAAAATCACAAGGGCGCAATAAAGTCATATTTGCGCATGGCGAGTATGTCAGTCAATAAGCTTATTTATGTGCATGATCCTATGTGTAGCTGGTGCTGGGGATATAAGCCTACGTGGCAAAAACTTGAATCGGCTCTAGTAAATATTCTGCCTATAGAATATAGAATCGGAGGTTTAGCTGCTGATAGCGACCAGCCAATGAGTGCCGATATGCAGTTGCAACTACAAGGCATATGGCAAAACATTAGCAACCAATTAGGTACTGAGTTTAATTTTAATTTTTGGCGAGAATGCCAACCGCGCCGTTCTACTTATCCCTCCTGCAGAGCGGCTTTAATTGCTCGGAGCTTTAACAAAGAGCCACAGATGATTGACGCTATTCAACAAGCGTATTATTTACAGGCGCAAAATCCATCGGATGAAGACGTGCTTATTAAACTATGCGAAAAAATTGGTTTAGATCCCTGTTTATTTACTCAGCAGTTACACTCTAAGGAACTTAAGCGTCGCTTTGATGATGAGCTTAACTTTGTTCGCAGTTTACCTATTCAAGGTTTTCCGTCGTTAGTATTAATAAAAAACAATAGCGCATACCCCATTGCTATCAACTACACAGATTGGCGGCAAACCCTAAGTGAAATACAATCTTACTTATAAAATTTACACTTCAAACATTACCCCTGCACTTTAAATTCGGCCAATAAGGCTAATTTATTACCGCTGTCATAAAAGCGACTTTTTTACGCAACACGCTTGTCATTTTTAATCTATACAATTTCGCTCATTGAAACTATCTCGCTTTAAATTGTTTTTTAATAAACAGGCTAAAGCGACTAGCAAATCCGATAATTAACGAGCAAAGGTGTATACGATGAAAGGCGTTAAACCATTAATTTTAGCTGGTATTGTAGCCGCAAGTGCAGCAGTCCACGCCAATGATTTAAACACGGTAATTGATAAAAGCAGCGAAATTAATAATTTAGCTGCGCAATCACAAACAAAAATAGACAAGATTGCAGATTCAATGCAAGGGCGTTTACAGCAATTCAAAACCCTAAATAAAGAAATAGATGGTTTAGCCGTTTATAACGCACAGCTTACAAAACAGTTAAATAATCAAATAGAAGAGATGGAATCGCTTAATTTATCGATGGATCAAGTATCGATTATTGAGCGCCAAATAACCCCTTTAATGCTTCGTATGATCACTGGGCTTGAACAGTTTGTTGCCTTAGACGTGCCGTTTTTAAAGCAAGAGCGAAAGCAGCGTCTTGAATCATTAAATGCAATGATGGAACGCGCTGATATTACATCAAGTGAAAAATTTCGTCGTGTCTTAGAGGCGTATCAAGTTGAGGTTGACTACGGACGCACTATTGAAGCGTATACCGCATTGCTTGATGTGGACAATAAAGAACGTGAAGTCGACTTTCTGCGCATTGGTCGTTTAGAGCTAATTTACCTTACCCGCGATGGTAAACAAGCAGGTAGTTGGGATCAACAGTCACAGTCGTTTGTTGCACTGCCTGATTCAACCATTAGCCAAATTAATAAAGGGCTTCGCATTGCTCGCAAACAACTAGCCCCAGATATGTTAACACTGCCAATTCATGCTGCAGAATAAGAGGTTTACCATGAAATTATTAACAAAAATGACAAAAATGGCCGTGTTTGCAGCCAGCTTAGGTTTTTCAGGTGCGATGTGTGCCGCTGAACCAATGAACTTAGATGCCTTATTAAAAACGTTAGAGCAGGGTAAATCAGCGCAATCAGAACAAAATAAACAACGCGAACAAGAATTTGCAGCACGTCAAAATGAACAAGTGAAAATGCTTAAAAACACCCAAGCTAAACGAAACCAAATGCTTAGCGAGTCAGAGCGTTTAGAAACGCAGTTTGAAGAAAACGAAATTAAATTGGCTAACCTGACCGATACTTTATCAAAGCGTATGGGTTCATTAAAAGAGCTATTTGGTGTGCTACAACAAGTTGCTGGAGATTCTAGCAATAAGTTTGCAACCTCGGTGGTATCGGCTCAGTTACCTGGGCGTAGTACTTTTATGGACGAATTGGCGCAAAAAATGGGTTCTACCTCAAAGCTTGCGTCTATTGAAGATATCGAAAAGGTTTGGTTTGAGCTACAACGCGAAATGACCGAACAAGGAAAAGTAAGCCGCTTCAATACTGATGTAATTGTTGACGGTGGCAATAAAGTACAAAAAGAAGTGGTACGTGTGGGTGCATTTAACCTTATTAGTGACGGTCAGTACCTAGAGTATACGCCTTCTACCAATACTATTAGCCAGCTTACTCGCCAACCAAGTAGCCGCTTTACTGCGACTGCGGCTGATTTGCAGCAAGCAAACACCGGTGTGGTGCCGTTTGCGCTTGACCCAACTGGTGGTTCAATTTTAGGTTTGTTAGTACAAGCCCCTGATACCAGCGAGCAAGTTCATCAAGGTGGTGCAGTTGGTTACGTTATTTTAGGCGTTGGCTTATTAGCGTTATTAATTGCGTTAGAGCGTTTTGTATCGCTCCTGCTGATGGGTGGAAAAATCCGTCGTCAATTAAAAGACGATACAGCCCGTGATGATAACCCGCTAGGGCGCGTCATGAAAGTGAAAGACCAATATCCTAATGTGGCGTACGACACGCTTGAACTTAAGTTAAGCGAAGCCATTTTACGCGAAATGCCAAAAATCACCCGTAATTTAACGCTTATTAAAATTATCTCTGTGGTAGCGCCATTGCTGGGCTTACTCGGTACGGTAACTGGGATGATCAATACCTTCCAAGCAATTACTTTATTCGGCACTGGCGACCCTAAACTAATGGCAGGCGGTATTTCGCAAGCCCTGGTTACTACGGTATTAGGCCTTGTTGTTGCCATTCCAACGGTGTTTTTATACACCTTATTGAATACTCGCTCAAAAGGCTTACTGCTTATTTTACAAGAACAAAGTGCAGGTATTATTGCCGAGCGAAGCGAGAAAGGAGCTTAAACCATGGTGCTATTGATTGATTCAATCAATGCTATCCGTGATTTTCTCGACACGGGTGGCCAAGTTCTCTTGGTCATTGCCGTGTTAATTTTCGCGATGTGGTTATTGATACTCGAGCGATTTATGTACTTTTTTAATGGCTATCGACACTACAAAAAAGACGTTAAAAATACGTGGAAAACTCGTAGTGAACGCAACAGCTGGAATGCAGAGCAAATACGCCAGGCCATGGTGTCACGCGCCAGTATGCGATTAAACGCAAACTTACCACTGATTAATGTGATGGTGGCGCTGTGTCCACTATTAGGTTTACTCGGCACAGTTACAGGGATGATAGAAGTCTTCGATGTAATGGCTATTACAGGTACAGGCAGCGCACGCTCTATGGCATCGGGTGTGTCAAAAGCAACCATACCCACTATGGCAGGTATGGTCGGTGCGTTATCTGGGGTGTTTGCCTCAACCTATTTACAGCGTAAAGCAAAGCGTGAAGTTGAATTGTTGCAAGACACTATGGTGTTGGACCACTAAATAATTATTGAAAAGCGGTGAACATAATCACCGCTTATTCTAGGAGAAGTAAAATGAGAGCCCCATTAGGTAATTTATTCCAAGAAGATGAAGCAGAAGAAATAAACATGACTCCTATGCTGGATGTTGTATTTATTATGCTTATTTTCTTTATTGTTACAGCCTCGTTTGTAAAAGAAGCCGGTATTGATGTAAACCGCCCTGAAGCGGCAACTGCTGTAAAAAAAGAACGCGCTAACATATTAGTGGCTATTTCAGATCAAGGCGAAATTTGGATCAATAAACGTCAAATTGATGTACGTGCTGTACAAGCTAACATTGAACGCTTAAAAGCTGAAAATCCACAAGGCAGTGTGGTTATTCAGGCCGATAAAAAAGCCACTACAGAAACCTTGATAAAAGTGATGGATGCCTCGCGTGCAGCGGGTGTATTTGATGTTTCAATAGCGGCTCAAGAAGGGTAACGAGTGATGCGTTATGTACTTGCGTTAATTATAGCGGGTGTGGTGACCTTTATGCTGTTTTTAGGTATGCAGGCATTGATCACCGGCGGAGAAGGCGCCATGACGGAGCCTGCAAAAGGGAATGTATTAGATTTTGTCCGTTTGAAAAAAGAAGAAACGGTACAAAAAAAGGAGCGTAAACCAC
The DNA here is from genome assembly GCF_003173795.1 of Pseudoalteromonas sp. meg-B1. Taxonomy (GTDB): domain Bacteria; phylum Pseudomonadota; class Gammaproteobacteria; order Enterobacterales; family Alteromonadaceae; genus Pseudoalteromonas; species Pseudoalteromonas undina. Next base: position 173,751 of record NZ_QGQU01000002.1, read on the forward strand.
AAAAGCCACCAACACCTAAAGAGCCACCACCGCCAATGGAATCGCCACAAATGCAAAGTAGCGATAACAACGCTGCTAGCAACAACTTTGATTTTGCTGCAAATGTCGATGCTGATGTAAATCTAGCGGGTGGATTAGCATTAGAAACCAGTGATGGTGAGTATTTACCGATAGTAAAAGTGGCACCGGTATACCCAAGGCGTGCTTTGTCGCGTGGTATTGAAGGGTATGTCATTGTTGAGTTTACAGTGACCAAGCAAGGCACAGTGAAAGAGCCACAAGTTATTAAAGCCGAGCCAGAGTCATTGTTTGACAGAGCAGCGATGGATGCGGCCCTTAAGTTTAAATATAAACCGCGCGTTGTTAATGGCGAAGCTGTTGAAGTAGCCGGTGTGCAAAATAAAATTTCTTTCCAAATTAATGGTTAATTCTATTAAGTAAGTAAAGAGTGAACGTGAGGCAATTATGAAATTAAAACTAACAACCAAGCTATTAAAGCTTAGCATGTTGTGCACTGTTGCAATCAGTGCCAGCGTTGTTACACCAAGTGCATTGAGTGTACTTCCGGGTGTAAATTTGGCGACAGTACAGGCTGCTGAAAAGCAGAAAACAACACGAGTTCCCGCACTGCGTGAAAAGGTATACAGCCAATTAGCTCGCGCCCAAAAACTTGCGGATGATGGCGACAGTAAAGCAGGTTTAGACGCGCTTGACAGCATACAAGCGCGCTCATCAAGTATGAACTCTTATGAAATTGCGATGATGCATAACTTTTATGGGTTTATTTATTACAATGAAAACGACCTTGTAAAAGCGATTGCCTCATTTGAAAAAGTGATTGCAGAAGATGGCATTCCAGAAACATTGCGTTTGAGCACGACATTCAGTTTAGCGCAGCTTGCAATGGCTAACAGCGACTATGAAAAGGTTATCGCATTTTTAGATAAATGGGATGCCATTAATACAAAGCCTAAAACCGACGCCTATTATTTATTAAGAGCGCAAACCTACTATCAATTAAAAGACTATGAGCAAGGCTTGAGTTACATTACCCAAGCCATTAACTTAAGTGATAGCGAAGGCAAAGTACCAAAAGAAAACTGGCTGGTACTGCAACGTGCTATGTATTACTCACTTAACCAAACCGATAAAGTAGTCAGCGTACTTGAGCGTATGGTAAAGCTATACAACAAACCTGAGTATTGGGTGCAATTAGCCGGTATGTACGGTGAAACTGGGCAAGAAAAACAGCAGCTTAGTGTTTTAGAAGCGGCTTACCAGCAAGGATTTTTAACCTCTAAATCTGACCTAAGACAGCTTGCACAGGTATATTTATATAATCAGCTTGCTTACAAAGCCGCCAGTGTAATGAGTAAGGCACTAGAGCAGGGCATTGCTGAACCAACAGCTAAAAATTATGCCTTTGTAGCCGAGGCCATGGTACAAGCTAAAGAAGATGCTAAGTCGATTAGTTACTTTACCAAAGCTGCAGAGCGCTCAGAGCATGGTAAATACGACCAGCGCTTGGCTGAAGTGTATGTAAATACAGAGCAGTATGACGAAGCTGCCGATGCAGCGCGAATGGCACTGGATAAAGGCGGCCTTGATTTTGAATCAAATGCGTTTGTTGCTTTAGGGATGGCACAATACAATTTACAAAACTTTGATGCGTCTATCCTTGCGTTTGAACAAGCCGAAAAGCACAAAAAATCGCAACGTTTAGCCCAGCAATGGATCAAATATGTAAAACGCGAAAAAGTGCATGCGCAAACATTAAAAACAGCACTGCTTTAATTTTTATAGTGCGATTATTAGTTCTTAATTGACGCACTAAAAACCATTTCATAATTGCACTACTCAAACCACACTAACATTTAGTTTGTGTGGTTTTTTTGCGCGCGCTTTTAAAGCAACCAATTGATTTTTAATTAATTAACATTGTCATTTTATGTTTATTAAAGTGTAACTTCATTGTCATATCACTCCCGTATTGTACTTCGTATTCGATAACTCAAGTGACCTTAATGCATGAGTATCGTGCCTTAAAGTGACTTAAGTTATTACTTAATGCGCTAACACAATAATTAAATACTTTTACGGAGTGAACAATGAAATTATCTGGCTTATTCAAAATCAGCTTAGTGGCTACAGCAATAACACTGGCTGGTTGTGGTGGTGGAGATATTAACGTTACACCTACGACAGTTGATAACAGTGTAGACAATTCAGTGACTAACCCAGGTGGTGATAATGGTGGCGATACATTAAGTTGCGCCACATACACATTAGATGGAGCTACATTTACAGGTGAAGCAGAAGGCGTAAACTGTTTATACAGCCAAGCATTTGCAAGTAATGCAAAAGAAATTACTAGCTCTTTTGTTATCCCCGCGCTAGATGATGGCGGTGCCCATGTATTTGAAGGTGCTTTATTTATAGGTGACGATGTAGACACATCTACAGGCGCTACTATTGATGTTAATGGCCCAACATTGTCTATTGAAGCAGGCGCTACCATTGCGTTTACCAAGCCAGAGAGTTTTATTCGTATTGCTCGCGGTGCAAATATTGAAGCAATTGGTGAAGTAGATAAGCCAATTATTTTCACAAGTATTAAAGAAGTTGATGGTGATGATTCAACAACCGCTCAAATTGGGGATTGGGGTGGCGTTCAGGTAAATGGACGTGGCCATTCTATTCGTTGTACAGCGACTGCTGCGGCACAAGACATGTGTAACCACTCAGCTGAAGGTATTGTATCTTATTACGGTGGTAATGACCCGCAAGATAGTAGCGGTATATTAAAGCACATTGTTATTAAGTATGCAGGATTTGGCGTTGAAGGTGATGAGCTAAATGGTTTAACACTAAATGCTGTTGGCTCAGGCACAACAATTGATTATGTTCATGTACATAATGGTTTTGATGATGGTATAGAGCTCTTTGGTGGTAGCGTTAATCTTAAACATATTGTTGTTACTGATACTGGTGATGACGGTATTGACTGGGATGAGGGTTGGAAAGGTTACGGACAGTACATTCTTGTACGTTCAAATGAATATGGAAATCATGGATTTGAAACAGATGGCGCAAAAGTAGATCCATTATCTGCAGACGCACAAGATTTAGTAACGACTGTTTCTAACCCAACTATTGCTAATGCAACCGTTGTTACTACTGGTGATCAAGGTGCTGAAGGGCGTCGTACTGGTGCCGGTATGGAAATGAAAGAATGGGGTAAAGCGCAATTAGCTAATATGTTGTTTGTAAACTCATCATCTGTAGATGGTGCTGGCTGTTTTGATTTATATAATGAAAAAGATAAATCAGGAGATGCCGGTGTGCATGCCAATGCAAACAACGGTGATATCGCATTTGTGAGTTCAATATTTGCGTGTGGTAAGAATTTTGAAGACGTAAACACTCCTTTAACAGGTGCGTTAGCAAGCTTTGATATCAATACCTGGTTTACTGGTGGCGAAAATAATCAGCTGATTGGTTTTGCTGATTTTGCAAATGTGCTTGGTGCTGATGGTGTTTCAACTGCAGCAACCATTACAGATTCACAAGGTACTGCGGTAGCTACAACGGCAAAAGACATGAGTGAAGTTGACTCTTTCTTTACTAACGCAGGTTATATTGGTGCACTTAAAGAAGGTGAATCAAGTGAATGGGCTGATTTTGTAGCCGCATCTTTACAACGCGCTAGTAATTAATCTAGACCGGCTCTAATTATAAGGCGCTATGGCGCCTTTTTTAAGGGAATTTTAGGTTTAGAGGATATAAATATGAAACATCAAAAGCAGTTTAAAACTAATCTAATAACGTTATCTCTGCTCTCCCTTTTTTCTTCATTTAATTCTTTCGCTGAACAGGCACAAGAAATAATCAATGAAGAAGCGATAGAAGAAGTTGTTGCAACAGGTACACGCCTTAAAGGCAGTGCTAGTGCCGTAATTGATGAACGTAAAAATCAGGCATTTGTTGCTGATATAATGGGTTCAGAGCAAATATCTAGAACGGGTGATAGCGATGCCGCTTCAGCACTTCGCCGTGTTACAGGCTTATCTTTAGTTAACGATAAGTTTATTTATGTACGCGGTTTAGGTGAGCGTTACTCAAGCGTGCGTTTAAATGGCGCAGTTGTTCCAAGCCCAGATCTGACCAGAAATGTAATACCACTTGATATTTTCCCATCAAGTATTATTGAGTCTTTAGCTGTTCAAAAAGCCTATTCACCTAATATGCCTGCGGCTTTTGGTGGTGGTGACGTTAATATCAGGACGAAAAGCATTCCAAGTGATACTTTATTTAAAGTTGAGATTGGTGCTAGCTATAAAGATACAAACGATGAAGGCTATACATACAATGGCGGCAGTGATGATTGGTTAGGTAAAGACGATGGTACACGCGCCTTACCAGGAGCCGTTAAAACGGCGCTAAATACCTATATCAATGGCTTGTCTGATATCTCATACAGAAATATAAGAGATGTGGAGTCAAGACGTCAGGGGGCTGATATTGGTCAAGCAGCTGCAATAGACTTAAATAAAAGTTTATCAAAAGCACTACCAAGAGATTTTGGCTTAGAAAAAGAAAGCTTAAACCCTGATGCAGGCATTAAGGCTGTTTATGGCGACCGATTTGATAACTTATTTGGTTTAGATGGCTCTTTTGGTTTCTTAGCATCAGTTGCTTATGAAAATGAATGGTCTAATGCAGAGAAGTTTAGCGCAGTACTTTCTTCTGTTGACGCATCTGAATCTGAATGTTCAAAAGATGACTTTACTTGTTACTCTGCCACAGAGAAAGAAGTATCAACAAAGCATAATATAAAATTAAATAGCTCTCTAAATTTAGGCTATAAAATTGGCGGCCATGATTTAACAGCCACCTATATGATGCTACGAGATACTGAAGATGAAGCTTCTGTTGCGCTTTATCAAGAGCCTTCAAAGTCATTAAGCATTGATGCTGGGCAATTACAGCGAAGCCACCTAACCTCTTTTGAGGAACGTGAACTTGAAATACTTCAACTTCGTGGAATGCACAATTTAGAGTGGAGTTTTCTTGAAGGTGTTGGTGTAGATTGGCAATACACTGATTCAACAGCGACGACGAGTATACCTGGCGAGCTTGAAGTAACGGTGCGTGATGAGTACGCCGATGGCGAATATCAACGTACTTTTTATAATGGCAGTTTAGGTGGCAATCCTTATTTGTATCGATTTGTTGAGCTAGAAGACGATGTAGAAAACTGGGGCGTTAATGTTAACAAAGTTTTTTACTTTGATAACGCCGAAGTTGAAATCGCGGGCGGCGGCTATTTTGTTGAAAAAACGCGTGATTACCGCACAGACTTTTTTAACTATCGCTTCAGCCAAACACAGTCTTTAGATTTAGCACAAAGTGAAGAAGAAGCACTGTCAATTGGTAGTTTCTTTGCTAATGATGCTGTGATCGATTCAACGGATGTAGAGTTATTGTTTCAAGAACCTACAGCCGATGATTACCTAGCAGCGCAAATGATTGATGCTTATTACGGCTCTTTTGATATCACTTTTGCTCAAGATTGGCGTTTAAGTGGTGGTGTGCGTTACGAGGACTTCCGCCAAGTTGCGCTTGCTTTTTCTCGCTCAGCATTCGATCCTGCTTTATTGGCAGATAAATTAAGTGCAGATGCGATAAAACAAGCAAGTGTGATGGAAGATGAGTATTTTACTTCATTATCTATGACATATAGTCAGCAGTCGTACCAAGTTCGTTTTGGCTATGGCAGCACGGTTGTTCGTCCTGATTTGCGTGAGCTAAGCCCTGTTCAATTCCAAGATCCGTTGACTGGTTATCGAACACTTGGTAATCCATTCTTAGAATCTAGTTACCTAGATAACTTTGATGCACGTATCGAATTTTATATGGACAATGGTGATAACTACTCAGTTGGCGCATTCTATAAAGATATAGATAATCCAATCGAAGCATTATTAACCGAAAGTGACGGCCGTTTTACTCTGCAGTTTGACAATGCAGATACAGCCTATGTTTACGGTATAGAAGCTGAATGGTTAACTGAGTTGCATAGTGATTTATTAGGAGGTGCTTTTTTTACTTCTGGTAATTTAACGGTTAGTGATTCAGAAGTTGAAATTGCAGAAGAACAGCGCGCCGACCTTACAAATCTAAAGCGACGTATGACTGGCCACTCAAAGTATGTTGCCAACCTACAATTGAATTACGATTCGCATGATGGCATGCACCAAGCTTCAGTTATTTATAACGTATTTGGTGACCGTATTTTAGCTGCGGGTGTTAACAACTTTGATGACGCTTACGAACAACCTTTAAACTCGTTAGACATGGTTTATAGTTACTACCCAACGTTTAATACCACATTAACACTTAAAGTGAAGAATATGTTGGGACAAAACTTTGAAGTAGAACAAAATGATGTGTTAATTCGTTCTCAAGAAACGCCTAGAGAACTGAGCGTCAGCTTTAGCTACGAGTTTTAAGTAAAAGCCCAAGGATAGGATTTATAACAACGCCTAACTATTTATTAGCCCTGTATTTTGTACAGGGCTTTTTTATGTGTATGAAAAATATTTGAGTTACAGTTTATTGACTAGTTTTAGTGTGCTGGTGGTGTTAGCTTAAGGCTGTAAAAATTAAATCTCACGCAATGAATTTTTAATTTTTAATGTATAGGCTCCTTTTATGAATCAAACAGTGGAACAAACAATGAAAAAAGTAGGATTAGTCGGATGGCGCGGCATGGTAGGCTCAGTATTACTAGAGCGAATGAAACAACAACATGATTTTGCACATATCGACACCACCTTTTTCACCACCTCACAAGCAGGTCAGCTTGGCCCAGAGTTAGCAGGTCCAGCTAAACCGCTTTTAGATGCTAGTGATATTTCTGAACTTGCAAAAATGGACATTATTGTTACCTGTCAGGGTGGCGATTATACCAATGCGGTGTACCCAAAATTACGTGAATCGGGTTGGGATGGCTATTGGATAGATGCAGCCTCTGCGCTGCGTATGAGCGATGACAGTATTATCGTACTTGACCCTGTTAACAAAGATGTCATTGAACAAGGGCTTGAGCAAGGCGTTAAAACCTTTGTAGGTGGTAACTGCACGGTTTCACTTATGCTACTAGCACTGGGCGGTTTATTTGAGCACGACCTAATTGAATGGGTAAGCCCAATGACTTACCAAGCTGCGTCGGGCGCCGGTGCGCGAAATATGAAAGAGCTTATTGCTCAAATGGGGGCTATTCATGCAAGTGTCGCACAGCAATTAGATATTCCAAGTTCAGCTATTTTAGAAATTGATAAAATAGTCAGCGAAAAAATGGCATCGAGTGATTTGCCACAAGACCAATTTGGTGTGCCACTGGCAGGTAGCTTAATCCCATGGATTGATGTGCCTATGCCAAGCGGTCAATCAAAAGAAGAATGGAAAGCGCAAGTAGAAGCCAACAAAATTTTAGGCTCATCTAAACAGCCTGTGCCTATAGATGGTTTATGTGTACGTATTGGTGCAATGCGCTGTCATAGCCAAGCGATGACCATTAAACTACGTGAAGATATTAGTGTAGAAAAAATAGAAGAAATTTTAGCTTCGCACAATGAGTGGGTTAAAGTTATTCCTAATCAGCGCGACATTACCAGTACCGATTTAACTCCAGTTAAAGTAACCGGTACGCTGAGTATCCCTGTTGGTCGTATTCGTAAACTCGCTATGGGGCCAAAATACATCAGCGCCTTTACCGTGGGCGATCAGCTTTTATGGGGTGCAGCGGAGCCACTTCGCCGGATGCTACGAATTATTGTAGACGGTGAGTAAGTTTCTAGTTCATCAAGTTAAAGGGTTAGCAAATTGCTAACCTTTTTATTGCCTCTTCGAAACATTCTCATATTATTTCTTGCTCAACCCTTTTAGTCACACTATATTCTTAAGAGTGTTTTTAGAGGTTAACTTCATGAATATATCAAAAAAATTAAAGCTCTCTTTTGCATCTGCAATTGCCTTGCCGTTATTAATTATAGCTGCTTTAGTTATTTCCCAAACCAGAGAGCAAGCACTTGATAATTTTTCTCAGTTAAGTGAACGTGAAGCCCGCCAAGTTGATAATGCAATTACTATGTTTTTTGCTGAAATTGCTAAAAACGTGGACTACTTAGCCTCCCACCAAACGATTAAAAATGCCCGTGAAAACATAAAAACGCATATGAATGTTGGCACGAAGGTAATGCTTGATCACCCTAACCAAAGTCCGACGGAGCAAGCTGCTTACAGTTTATTTAATCATTTTGGTGAGACTCACCCTGGGCTTGCTTATATTTACATGGGAAATGAACAAGGTGGTTATATTCAATGGCCAATGGGAAACGTAAACGCCAATTATGATCCTCGTCAGCGCCCATGGTACAAAACAGCCAAACAAGCGAACGGTAAAACAACCCGTACTAATGCGTATTACTGGGCTGCTGATGATTTAGTGATTGTGTCCACGGTTAAAGCTATTATTGATAACGGTGAATTAATTGGTGCTCAAGGGATGGATGTTTCATTGGGCGGGCTTACCGATATTATTGCCGATATTAAATTAGGCGAAACAGGTTACTTAATGTTGATTGAAGACAGCGGCAGTGTGCTGGTGGATGTGAAACACCCAGATTACCGATTCAAAAACCTAGCAGATATTGAGGGGGCTAAATACGCCGATTTAGCTAAAAATAGCAAAGGCCTGTTTGATGTAGATATTGATGGAAAACAGTATATGGCCAATATTTATACGTCTCCCATTTTAGGTTGGAAGTTTATTGGGGTGGTAGAAAAGTCTGAGGTAATGAGTGCGGCCAATGCGATGGCGTACACCATTTTAATTATTAGCGCGATATTAATTGCCGTATTTGTTGCGATAGCGAGTTATATTTCTAAACTTATTTCAGCTCCAATTGTTGAGGTGAGCGATGGTTTAACTGAAATATCGCAAGGCGGCGGTGATTTAACCCAGCGCTTAACAATAAAAACCAAAGATGAAACCGCTAAACTAGCCACCAGCTTTAACTTATTTTTAAATTTGATCAGTGAGCTGGTGAAGCAAATTAATGAATGCGCACAAAATGTTAGTAAAACCTCATCGCAAACATCATCACAAGCAGCTCAACTAACAAGCTCTACTAGCCAACAACAACAAGCTTTAGAAATGGCGGCAACGGCTATTAATGAAATGGCTGCCACTGCTAATGAAGTGTCGAGTAGTTGTGCGAATGCGGCCGATTTGGCGGTTCAAACACAACAAGCATCAGATTTAGGGCAATCGGTTATTACACAAACCGTAGAAAGTGTGGTGCAGCTCTGTGATGTAATAAATAATGCCTCAGCAGACATTACTCAACTTGATACTGAAAGTGAAAATATTATGTCGATTTTGAGCGTTATTCGTGGCATTTCAGAGCAAACCAATTTATTAGCATTGAATGCTGCAATTGAAGCTGCGCGAGCTGGTGAGCATGGGCGTGGTTTTGCAGTGGTTGCTGATGAAGTTCGTGCGTTATCGCAGCGTACTGCAGAGTCGACCGAAGAAGTAGCATCGCAGCTTGATAAGTTACGCACGATGTCTTCTAAAGTCTCTAAAGACATGGAACGCAGCATAGAAACCACCAATAAAACTGTAGAACTTGCGCATTCTGCGCAACAACAGTTTAGTGAGATCACGGCATCTATTGTTAATATTAGTGATTTAAATACGCAAATAGCCACCGCTGCTGAAGAGCAGCAACACGTCGCTGAAGACATCAATCGAAATGTGACAGAAATTAAAAACTCGGCTGATGAGGTGAGTGATATTGCTGTTAGCACCAGTGAGAATGGCAATGAAATGAGTCGCCTTTCATCGATATTAACTGATTTAGTAGGTAAGTTTAAAGTATAAACAATAGGGCAAGTGCATACTTGCCCTATTCAATCTGCTACTTATTTTTGAGTAATTGTGTTAACTCTGCCAGTTGTGCTTTCAATTCGTTTACTTGGCCTTGGGTTGCGGGCAGTGAGTCTGTATCGGCTTGCTCTTCTCGTGCATTGCGATGCTCTTCACTCATTACTTCTAAAATAGCCCCCACCATCATATTTAAGAATACAAATGCAGTTAAAAAGATAAAGGTTAAGTAAAAAATCCAACTTAATTTGTATACCGCCATGGTTTCGTACATCACGTCGGTCCAATCTTCGAAGGTGGCGATTCTAAACAAGGTAAGCATAGAAATAGAGACATCGCCCCACAGTACTGGGTTTATTTCAGCAAACAACATGCTACCTGTGGCAGCATAAATATAAAAAATCACAAACATTAGCAGCGCGATATAGCCCATTTGCGGGATGGCTTTTATTAGTGAGTTCACTAATAAGCGCAGCTCTGGGATCATAGACACTAAACGTAGTACGCGGAAAATGCGTAGTAGTCGAGCAATAAAAATAGTCGAGCCTGCCGCAGGGTATAAACTACCTATCACTATAATGAAGTCAAATATGTTCCAGCCTTTGGAGAAAAAATCTTTGATCCCTTTACTGGCAATATAACGAATAACCAATTCGATCAAGAAAAACACTGTGATGCCTATATCCATCCAATGTAGAAATAGCTCAGCAGTAGGGTGTAATGAATAGGTATGTGCACCTACGGTCAGTGCAGAAACCACAATAACTGCAATAACAAATGATTGAAATAATTTACTTTTATCGATACGCTGGAACAGCTCTTGTAACTGCGACAACATCATAACGTGCCCTTAACGGTTATAAATATAAAACCAGTGCAATATACAGCAAAAGTAACGAAAATTAGTAGTTTTCCGGTGAAAATATAAGGAATTTTGAATGTTAAATAATAACTTAAAGTATCTACTTTCGTTATCTGTAATCGTAGTGCTAGCAGGGTGTAGCAGCGATAGCCGCTATCATGAAATTCAATCAGCCCGATTAGGTGAGTGCAGCCATATGGCTGACAAGGAATACCATGAATGTGTTAAACAACAACAAGACAGCTACAAAGAATTTAAAAAACAACAAACCGCCGAGCAGTAATAAACCATGACCAAAACCCAAAAGCAGCTAGATAAACGTATTCGTCAACAATTAACAATTGCTTGCGAGCAAATAAAAGATAACGTTGAGGGCTTTAGCTTTCTTACTCACTCGGCAGATTTAAACAATTTACCTTCTAAGTTTACTGTAAGTTGTTATTTTATTGATGATATTGCACTAGAGCAGGCTAAACAAAATAACCAGCTAGATTACATTGTGCAGCTTATTTGTAATGCATTAGCTAGTTTAAATATTCATATAAAAAACAATGCTATTTCATTTCTTAAGCAGTAAAAATCGGTACTGTGTTTTTGTTTAATTATCCCTCATTTTAAGCTGTATTTGGCATTTATGGTCTTAGTAAAAGCTTTAATATGGAGAGATTCTATTAAGCAGGCTATAATCGCAAAAAAATTGTAATAGAGATTAAATATGGCCGTTCCAACACGCTCGCAAATAACGCCAGGCACAGAGGTTAATATTGTGCTTAAACAAGATCAACGCAGTGGTACTTTAACCAATGGTATTGTGTCGCGTTTATTGACCAAGTCACCTAATCACCCGCACGGAATAAAAGTACAATTAGAAGACGGCCAAGTGGGTCGGGTAAAAGAGATCATTGCATGAGTGAGTTAACCTTAACTGATTTTTGGCGACTGGTTACAGTGGAAGATAAAACCGCAGAGCCTGACTCAGTGTGCCAATCGCTTAAGTCGGCACTGAGTGACTTATCAGATGAGCAATTAATTGAATTTGATAAGCAGTTTAGTATTTGTATGCGTCAAAGTTATACCTGGGATTTATTTGGTGCCGCGTTTGTTATGGCGGGCTGTAATGATGAATATGGTTTTTCAGAATTTCGTTGTTGGTTAATATCCCGTGGTGAAGCCGCATTTAAAGCTGCACTAGAAAACCCAGATAGCCTCGCTCAGTGCACGCCGCTTTATTTTTTAAACGAGCAACCTTATCCGTATTTAGATGAGTATGACCTAATTGCAGGTTTGTTATATGAAGAACGTAACGACGATGAGTTACCCTTTATCCCATCAGGACTTGACCAACCTAAAGGTAAGCGCTTTAAAGACAAACCTAAGTTTTTAAAACAAAATTACCCGCAATTATTTGCTAAGTATTGGCAATAAGACGTTAATATTGCATAACTCTTAACAACTTTTTAAAACATGAAACTGCGTGGATATTTAATTTTTCTATGCAGTTTCTTTGTTCTTTTATCATTTATTTTTTGCATCCTTAAAATTCAAATCACGGTTTCAATTAATTATTTAGTTGCCTTTTACATTAATTAACAATTGTACCTATTTATTTAGTTTTATGAATGACTCCCCATTATCAAATATGTTACATTTGAGCGTTTTTAAATGAATAAAAACTGAATAATTATAATATACGACATAGGAATGTTATGTATAAAACACTTTCATCAGGATTGATAGCATTTTGCTTTTTGAACACGCTAAGTTCTCAAGCTGCTGTTTCGCAGCGAATAAATAAATCATCCACCCAAGAAGTTAAGCAACTTTTAAATCAAAACGCCTCTATTGCTAATAAGTCTTCTGCAAGTTCTTATTTTGTAGAACTAGAACAACCTCAATTGAGCCTTTCACAACAAGTTAATGTGTCTTCTAAAAAGATGCAGCAATATTTTTCTGGGGTTCCAGTATGGGGTCAGCAAATTAGAGTTCAGCCTAACTCTGAACATATTAGTGGCTTTTTTGCTAAAAACATTAACTTTGCATCTTTGAATAAAACAGCGAGCGCTACTTTTGATGAGTTAAAAGCTGTTAAATCTTTGCTGACGAAGTCTAAATTAGATGATTCGCTTGAGAGCCAAATAATAAATAATAAACGCTACATTTATATTCATGATGGCAAGGCTTATTACGTTCGCTTAATTGAACTCAAAGTAACTAAAAATGGCATTGAAACAATGCCAATTGGTTTAATAAGTGAATCTACTTATCAGATTTTTGAACTGTGGGATAATATTCAAAGTATTGACGGTAAAGGACCTGGTGGCAATCAAAAGATTGGCCAGTATGAATACGGTACAGATAGAGACGCATTTAATGTTACCCAAGTCGGTGGGACTTGTTTTTTAGAAAATGACAAAGTAAAAACGGTCACTATGGAATCGGGCTCTGAGCCAAGTGAAGCCTTTTCATTCACATGTGATCGTAATACACATAAGGAAATAAATGGTGCTTTTTCTCCATTAAATGACGCTCATGCATTTGGAACCGCAGTTTTTGATATGTATCAACAATGGTACAACACTGCACCGCTTACATTTCAATTGTTAATGCGAGTTCACAGTGGTGATAACTGGGAAAATGCCACTTGGAATGGCCAAGCAATGACCTTTGGTGATGGCGCTGATAGATTTTACCCGCTGGTTTCACTTGATATTGTATCTCATGAGGTTAGCCACGGCTTTACTAGTCAAAACTCCAATCTAATTTACTCTAATCAATCAGGCGGAATTAACGAGTCTTTCTCTGATATGGCAGGTGAAACTGTAGAGTATTTTTTACGTGGTGAAACTGACTGGTTATCAGGGGCGGATATTTCAAAAGTAGATCCAGCCCTTCGTTACTTTGAAACTCCTTCATTAGATGGCGTTTCTATTGATAAAGCCAGCGATTTTTATCCGGGCATGGATGTTCACTTTAGTAGTGGTGTTTTTAACCGTGCTTTTTTCCTTCTTTCCAATACTGATGGTTGGAATCCTCAAAAAGCGTTTGAAATAATGCTAAAAGCAAATCAAAACTACTGGGTTAATTCGAGTGGTTTTATCGATGGTGCATGTGGAGCAATCAACTCTGCAATTGATTTAAATTATAATGCATTTGATGTAATTTCAGCATTTAATGAAGTAGAAGTTATTTGCGATAATATTAAGTTTGTCGATACTGATTCAGATCTCATGGATGATTACTGGGAACTTTTATACGGACTAGACCCGTCAGATGCCGATGATGCCAACTTAGATTTGGACCAAGATGGCCTTTCTAACTTGGAAGAATACTTAGCAAATACTCTTCCAAACTCAGTTGATACTGATGCTGATAGCTTATCTGATTACGATGAATTAAACGTCTACATGACGTTGCCTAACAACGCGGATTCAGATTCCGATCGTATGCCAGATGGCTGGGAAGTCACTTTTGCATTTAATCCACTCGATGCAGCTGATGCAGAACTTGATTTTGATTCCGATAGCTGGGCTAACTTAATTGAGTACTATGGCAACAGCGACCCAACTGATCCAAACTCTGAACCTTCTGTTTTTCCTGAAACTACTTATAATTTTGATGACGCAGTTGTCCCTGAATTTTTAGTTTCTTCAACCCCTCAAACGCCTTGGTTTATTACTGATTATGACGGCCACGATGGCTTAGTGTTAACTAGCAGTGATATTACTGATTCGCAACAAACGAGTGTTGAATTTCAATTTATAAGTGACGAACAACGTTTTGTTAACTTTAACTACTTATTGGAAACTGAAGCAAATTATGACTTCTTTAAAGTTTATATTAACGACGCACTAGTTCTTGATGAGTCAGGCCTAACTGATTGGAAGGTGGCTTCTTTTCCATTACCTACTGGGTTTAATACAGTTAAGTTTGTATACACTAAAGACGTTATAGTGTCTGAAGGTTTAGATGCTGTATTTATCGATAATTTATACATTGGGCCTAGTTTCCCTGACTCTGATGGTGATGGTATGTCAGATATGTGGGAATTATCGCATGGTTTGGATATAAATACTGACGACTCAGCGCTTGATTTAGATAACGATGGTTTATCTAACCTTCTTGAGTTTTTAAATAACGGTTTACCTAACAACTCAGATACTGATGGCGATTTAATGCCCGATGGGTGGGAGTATAACAACAGTCTAAATCTTACAGATGCCGCCGATGCGTCACAAGATGCTGACAATGATGGATTTACTAACTTCACAGAGTATCAAGCAAATACAGATCCTCAGTCAGATGCCTCTTACCCTGTTGTTTTAAATATCACAACATCATTCGAAGGCGATACACTTCCAACATGGATGACTGAGTCAGTAGACTCAAGTGCACCGTGGTTTATCACAAACGACTTTGCCACACAGGGCTTACAAAGTATTCGCTCGGGAGACATCACTGATTCTCAGTTTAGCGGGTTTACTGTCACGGGTTTATTTGAAGAAGGGGTTTTAGCGTTCGATTATAAGATTGATTCTGAATCGTGTTGTGACTTTTTTATCGTGACTATAGATGGCCAAGAAGTTATTGGTAATGCTGAACGTGGAAATTTAGACGCACCTGAGCAAACTTCATTTTTAGTTAATATTAGTGAAGGGTTGCATAAGATTGAGTTCAAATATACCAAAGACGGATCAGTATCAACTGATGCTGATGCAGTATGGCTTGATAATTTTGCTATGCTTCCAGTCGGTGATCAAACCGATACTGATAACGATCAAATGCCAGACTATTGGGAACTACTAAATGGTTTGAATCGTTTTGATGCAAGTGATGCACTATCTGACAAAGACGCTGACAGCCTTTCAGCCCTTGATGAGTATAACCTAGGAACAAATCCAAATTCATCTGACACAGATTCTGATGAGTTAAGTGATGGCTATGAAGTTAATAATGGCTTGCTACCACTTGACCCTTCAGATGCGAGTTTAGATTTTGATGCTGATGGTTATACTAATATTCAAGAGTTCTATGGGCAAAGCGTTGCTAATGATGCAACATCGACTGTGCAGTCTTTTTCTCAGCTAAATGAAAGCTTTGAAGAAGGGCTTTTGCCAGTTATGTTTACTGAGCTTGCAGAGCACTCTACTCAATGGCAGCTTAATACCAACTGGTCTACGGATGGTACATCAAGCTTAAGCCTAAATGCTTCTCCAGCAGGTAGTAAAAGCGGCTTTGCAATTGCAGGGTTATTTGAGGCGGGGTTCATTAATTTAGATTACTTTTCAAACAGTAACTCATTATTCCAAATTAGTGTTAACGGTACTCAGTACAATATTAAGCATTATCGCTCTCGTTTGTTAATTCCGGTAAATGATGGTTTTAATATTGTGAAGATAAAATACGAAAGTCCTTACTTAGCAGATATGCCTTTTTCAGTTGATAATATTTCATGGACTGCTGAGCTGGATGTAGTTAGTGACTTTGATGGCGACGGTATTCCAGACTATTGGGAAGCACAGAATGGACTAAATGCACTTGACTCTTATGATGCATCAAATGATCCAGACTACGACGGTTTATCTAACTTAAACGAGTATCAGATGTCTAGTAATCCGCTTTCTACAGATACAGATGGCGACGGTGTACTAGATAGTGAAGATAGTCACCCAACTGATTCTAGCTTGGGTGAAAATATAGCCCCTGTTTTTGTATCAAGTTTAGAGCCAATTACTCTTGAAGCAACTTCTCAAAATACTAACCTTACAAATATTTTTGTTCCTGAGGCAACTGATAACGGACATTTAGAACCTTATGTTTATGCTGCTTCTGGGTCTTACTTGCCCCTTGGTGAACATCAAATTACATGGGTTGCTCGTGATTATGTTGGTAACGAAACTACGGCTATTCAAACGGTAACCTTGGTTGACACAACGCCACCTGTTATACAAAACTATTACTCAGTTAATGTTTATGGCAGCTCAATTGATGACATAAAAGCGGCATTATTTAACTCTAATGCTATCTACGATAGTGTATCGGATGTGGCCACTATCGATATTGATAGTAACTTTGTGTTCAGAACGGGGGATACTTTAATTCCTGTTTCTGCCGTTGATGGAGCGGGTAATACTTCTACAGGTGAAATAAATGCTCGTGTTTTTCCTAAGGTTAGTATCCAGCCTACTACCTATGTTTACCAAGATGGTAATGCGGTTATTGATGTATTCATAAGTGGTAAAAGCCCTTACGGTTCAGTAAGTTTTGATCTGATTGGAAATAATACTAGTAAATATATATCTACAAATCAGCATGGTCTTGTCAAGGTAGTGCTAGAACGTGAGTTCTTTGAAAATGCGTCGAATATTCGCATTAATACGAGAAGCAGTTCATTTACTGATAGAAATGATACTAGCCAGTTAGTCTTTCTAAATGAAACTGCAAAACCTGAATTTATTACTAATCTATATCAAAATGGAAAAGTAATAAGCAAGATAGTTCAACGTGATTCATCAGACTTTATTGTTGAAGTTAATGCAGTAAATTTACCGAGTGCAGCAGCTGATAATTCAATAGAGCTTCAGTTATCTTCACAAGGTGATTACTTTGTAAATAAAGTTGGTAACTCAAAATGGAATATCACTTTTACGCCTCAATTACTTACTGATTCTAACAATCTAGACATTATGTTTACTATAAAACAGAATAGCGAGACTGTTGCAACGGATCAAATTAGTTTACGTGTGATTGACGCAGTTACTTTTAATGATCTTGAGTTAGATACTGATGGTGATGGTATTCCTGATGCTGAAGAAGGTGTGAGCGATGGCGATAAAGACGGCATTGTTGATTACTTAGATAGCTCTTCTATTACGCATTCAGCTGTTTTAGATTCAGGTGATATGGTTCGTAGTATCGATGAGTTTAATCACTTGTCAGTAGGTAACATTAAACAGGCTACTGTAACGCAAATGATTGCTGATATGTCTATTTCAGAGCAAGACTTAAGTACTTACTTTGATAGCTTAGACGTTACAGAACCTCACTTTCAAGCTAAAAGTGATATTGTAAATATTCACATTACTCTTTCAAACTCATCGGGTACGGCTGAAATTGCGATACCAGAGTACGTTAACTCTATTTTAAGTTCAGAAATGCAAATTCGTTTGTTATCTAATACAGGCTGGCAGTCGGTTTCAATGCTAACTGGTAACGTGTACGAGCAAATTTGTTCAGGTTGCTTTACTTTTGCAGTAACAGACGGCAGTGAATTTGACTTAGACGGTCAAGTTAATGGTGTAATTGAATTTGTTGCTAAGTTAGCTGAAGAAAGCTTAAACCAAGCGCCTGTTTTAGATGTAACAATTCCAGCATCCATTGAAGAGCTTTCAACTACTGAGCTTGATGCGTCAGGAACAACAGATCCTGATGGTGATTTGCTAAGTTTTGAGTGGAGTATTGATCATCCTCAATTATCACTGGCGCCTTCAGAGACAGATAGTAAAGCGACACTGACTGTAGGTGAATTAGAGGAAACGTTCACTACAGATATTACTTTATTAATCTCAGATGGTTACGAGCAATTCACAGAGGTATATACAGTGACCTTTATGCACGTTAATCAATTACCAGAAGTTGAGTTGAGCTCATCTTCTTTATCGGTTGATGAGGGTAAAGAAGTTAGCGTTACAGCAACAGCGACAGACAAAGAGTCATCTGAACTTACTTATAGCTGGGTTCAAACACAAGGTATTGAAGTCGCAATTGAAGATGCTAATTCAAATACATTGTCGTTTATTGCGCCAAATGTATCTGTAGCAAGTGAGCTTGGCTTTAAACTTAGTGTTTCTGATGGTGAAGGGGAGACAGAGCAAAGTGTTATCGTTACTGTTAATAATGTACCTGAAGCACTTGCAACACCTAAAGAAGGTGATAAAAGTGGAGGAGGTTCTTTCAGTTTCTTCTTATTACTTTTAGCCGCTTTGTTTGTTTATAGAAGAGTACAGTTGTTACACAAATAACAACAGTCTAATTATATAACTATTAAATCCCTTGATTGTTATCAAGGGATTTTTTTGCATAAATTTTAAAATAAGTAAGTAGGCTTAGTGTGTTAAGCTAATTATATTGTGACTCGTTAGGTTTTTTTAATGAAGAATTATAAAGTTCTATTGTGTTGGTTGTTTATTTTTTGCTAATCAGTCTTTTGCTAAAACGATTTTACCTAGTAAAAAAACTAAGTTTGTTAGTTTGTTTAATAGTAAAGTTGGCGATTATGAATTAGTTTTTGCGCAGCTGCTCATAGTAATACGACTTCGCATCTTTTATAGTAAATCTCTGTTATAGTTAGAAATAGCTAAGGCATAGTCACATTGCTTGATCATGGTTGATACACGAGGATAGAGCTTATAATGAAATGTTTCACACTGGTTTTACTTACCATAAGCCTTTTTAGCTGTTATGCAGTGGCAGGCCCAAGTAATAAAACTCGCTTTATTCCACTATTAAAAACTAAGCTAGGTAATTACGAAGTTACCTCAAGTAACTCGGGTTTGTGCACTAATAGTCGATTGCAATTTAATAACCCTGAAGATCCTGAGCAAGGTTTTAGCTTAGGTAAAGAGATTTTGTTTAACTCATTACACAATGGCACTCGTACTATTCAAAAGCCTAATTATTGTTTTATTACCAGCTCACTTAAATACAAAACTAATGGCCTCGAAAATGGTTTACGTATGAGCCGATGTGATAATCCAATTCACGAAAGAACCATTAAACAAACTATTACTTTTTTAACCGATAACACCCTTAAATACACCTTAGATAACCCAAGTGTAGAATGCGAATTTATTAAAGTTGCTGACTAACACTGTATTTTAGGAATATCGCGCCAACGTGTTGTGTATTGCGGCGATAAAAAAGCTCTATTCATATGCCAGCGTTCATTTAGTTGGCTGCTTGCTACGCTAAGCATTCCTTTCCCAAAGCGATGATTTATCGCATCTAGGCAGCCCATTAACTGCGGGTTATCGGTTTGTTTCTCAAATAAAGTATGTTGTTGAAACTGCTGTGGGCTAAGCTCTAATGCACCCACTCCACATTTATAAAAACGAATACCCGGCTGATATATCTGCTCAAAACTCTTTGATACTGCACTTGCTATAACACGGGTATCGTTAGTGGGCGGATCAAATTGATGCATAGCTGACTTTTTATAAAAGGCTTGCTCATGTGATGAGCTGGCGGCAAAAATATAAATACGATGAGTGAGCGACTGTTGCGCTCTTAATTTTTGTGCAACCACGCTGGCATGATTTATTAATGCGGTTCTCACTGCATCAGGATCGTTAAGGCGCTGGCCAAAACTACGCGTTGAAAAAATAGCTTGCTTGTCTTGGCGAACATCATCCCAGTTTAAACAGGTAATGCCATTGAGTTCGTTAATTGTGCGCTCAAGCACCACGCTAAATTGGCGACGAATTGTTTTTGGACTTTGCTGAGCTAGTTGCCATGCGGTATTAATATTCATTAGCGCCAGTTTTTTAGCTAAACGTTTGCCCACTCCCCATACATCCTGGCAGTGCATTTGCTGTAAAATAGCTTGTCGGCTTGCTTCATCATCAATCACGGCAACCCCATTAAAGCCAGTTAGCTTTTTAGCAGCATGATTCGCGGCTTTGGCTAAGGTTGGTGTTGGCCCAAAGCCAACCCCAACAGGGAGTTTGGTTTCGCGCCATACCGTACGTCTAATTAGCTGTCCGTATTGGTGCCAATCGGTAATTAATGGCTGATAGCCTTTAAAGTGCAAAAATGATTCGTCAATACTGTAAATATGCTGGGTATCACAAAAGCGAGCAATAACGTTCATCATTCTATCGCTTAAATTAGCGTATAGTTCGTAGTTAGATGAGCGCACCACCACCTGATGTTTTGCTAATAATTGCTTAACTTTAAAGTAGGGGCCAAATTTAGGAATATTAAGCTTACGGGCAATAGGGCATACCGCACATACGCAGCCATCGTTATTGGTAAGCACCACTACTGGTTTTGAACGAATTGCGGGGTCAAATACCTTTTCAGCACTGGCATAAAAAGCAACCGCATCAACTAAGGCATACATGAAAGTATCTCAGGGCTTTGCCGATGTAACCTAATTGAGCGAGTTACCACGCCTTCAAGCTGAAATTCATCAGACTCGGTTAATTGCACGGGTTTATAAGCAGCAGAAGCCGAGAGCAGCCGCGCATTGGTTTTATCTAGCAGCTTACATACAAATAAACCATTTAAGTTTGCCACAATAACATCGCCATCTTTGGGAATTTCAGCACGGTCAACTAACAGTAAGTCTCCCTCAAAAATACCAATTTCTTGCATAGAGCACCCTGAGGCAACGCCAATAAATGTAGCATCTGGGTGTTTTATTAATAGCTCGTCAAGTGATATCCCTAACTCACTATACTGCGCTGCAGGCGATTCAAACCCGCAAACACCGGCCTCTATATAAATGGGAATAACAAACATAACACAACCTAAAACGCATATACTGTATAAGTGTACAGTATATGCGTTTTGTATCAGTTATGCCAAGTAATGAATGGTAGATCAATCCATGTTTTTGATCATTTGTTGGGCAGTATGTAAAAAGTCATTGATTTGCTGTGGGTTTAAGTTTTTACACATTTGCGCATTTACTTGCTGCTCGGCGGCTAATAGCTTGTCATAAAGCGAGCGACCTTCAGAGGTAAATGACAAGATAAAACAGCGCTTGTCGTGCTCACTGGCATCTTTGTTAATTAACTTTAATGCGATTAGCTCTTTCACTAAGCGTGCTATTTGGGCCTTGTCGCGCTGGGTCTGATTAACAATATCGTTAGCAGTGCACAGAGTTGTTGTTGCAATAATATGAAAGCAACGTACGTGCATTGCGTTTAAGCCAAGCTCGCCCGCATTAATCGCTTCGCGTATGGTAACGCGATAATTTTGCATTAAAGCAAATAATGTATTGGCTAATGAGATATGCATAGGGAATCCATAATGGTTGACAAAGTCAATTAAATTGATATAGTTGATTTTATCAACCAATGGGGCGTTGTGCAATTCATCTTTTTTAATGAGGTAAATTTATATGGGTAAAAAAGTACGCAAAGCAACAGTATTAAGCACAGAGCAAATAACCCCACATTTACAGCGCATTATTGTTGGCTCCGATGAGTTTAACGACTTGAACGCTCAATATATTGGTAACTACGTAAAGGTGCTTATTCCGCAAAATGGCCGCGTTGATTATAATATTAAAACTTCATGTATGCGTTCATACACTATAAGGCATGTTGATGAGCACACCGGCGCACTTACCCTCGATTTTGTAATTAATATGCACCAAGGTCCGGCAACTAATTGGGCTAAAAAAGCAAAAGTAGGCGATGAGGTAGGTATAGCAGGACCAGGCCCTAAAAAGCTTGATAATTATGAACACTCACATTACATACTACTTGGCGATTTAACTTCGGTTAATGCAATTAAAGGCTACGTGCAACAACTGCCTAAAAACGCAAAAATTGACGCGGTTATTCATGCACCAACAAAAGATGATGTGATCAGCTTAGAGTCGCCGCGAGATGTAACTTGGTTAATAACACATAAACCAGATACAGATGTGATAAACGCATTAAAATCGGTGCCGCTTAGTGAGCAACAACCTATTGTATTTATGGCACTAGAGGCCGGATTAGTACGCAAAGCAAAAACCGTATTAACTGATGAACTAGCTATACCTCGCAGTCAAATTGTTTCATCGGGTTATTGGAAAAAAGGCCTTGATTCAGAGGCATATAAACTAAACCGCCAAAAAGCTGCAGCTAAAAATAGTTAACCTTGTTATCACTCAATCGCAACACCTTAGCGTTTCAAGATAAGCTGCCTTGAATTGGTGTAATGTACACCCATTTCTTACTTTAGATTTATTATTTATGGCTAGCACGTCATAAGTCGCTATTTAATTTGGAGATGCTGCTTTGTTATCAACTATCCCTTTTTCATTACTTGAACTGGCGCCTATGCAAAAAGGGGCCACGGTTAGTGACACCTTAAACAAAAGTACAGCCTACGCACAAAAAGCAGACCAATTAGGTTTTAACCGTTTTTGGTTAGCCGAGCATCATAATATGCCTGGGGTTGTTTGTGCCGCCACTTCAATTTTAGTAGGGCACATAGCCGGCAACACTAAAAAAATACGCGTAGGGTCGGGTGGAATTATGTTACCTAATCACGCGCCTTTAGTTGTGGCTGAGCAATTTGGCACCTTAGAGAGTTTGTATCCTGGTCGAATTGATTTAGGGCTAGGGCGTGCCCCAGGTAGCGATTCGGTGACAAGTCGCGCATTAAATAACGACATTAGCCGCGCTGAAAACTTTCCTAATGAAGTGAGCGAGTTACAAACACTATTAGGCCCATACGAGGGAGCTAAGCGTGTACGAGCAATACCCGGTGAAAACACTAATGTGCCTATTTGGCTTTTAGGCTCAAGTTTATTTAGTGCCCAGTTAGCAGCGCAAAAAGGATTACCCTATGTATTTGCGGGGCACTTTGCACCGCGTTTTGTACATGATGCAATAGCCTTATATAAACGAGAATTTAAACCATCAAATGTATTAGCTAAGCCTTATGTAATGTTGGCATTACCTTTAGTGGCTGCCGATACAGATGAAGAAGCACAATACTTATCAACCACTTCAAAACAGCGAGTGCTATCATTAATTAGAGGCGACGAGTTGTGGTTAAAGCCCCCAGTTGAAACAATGGAAGGCTTGTGGAGCGAACAAGAGCGTACTCATGTTGAGAGCTTTTTAGGATTAAGTGTTACTGGTGGGCCAGCAAGTATTAAACACAAATTAGAAATGATCGTGAACCAATTAGAGGTCGATGAGCTTATATTCACCAACGATTTATATGACGATGAAAAACGTCATCGTGCGTTAAAAATACTAATGGAAATAAAGAACTAAGCTGTTTATTAAGCAAGCGTACACGCAACCATAGTTACACTAATAACCAAATAGAGAATCGAATAAAGATTGAGTACAAATAAGTGATTTATATTTTCAATCGAACTGATTCAATTAATCTGTTTTAAGGATTTAATCAAGCACGTTAAAATAGAACAATATTCCGTTAAGTTAACAAATAAGAGGTACACCGTGAAATCTCAAATAAATGTTGCTCCACACACATTCAATAAGCCTATGCACCCTAAAACTGCATTGATTGCTGAAGGTGGAGGGCAGCGAGGGATATTTACAGCTGGTGTACTTGACGCGTGGTTAGAGCAAAATTACGACCCGTTTGATTTATTTATAGGCACGTCTGCTGGCTCGCAAAATTTAACCAGTTATTTAGCGCGTCAAAAAGGCTACGCAAAACGCTTGATCAGAGGGCTTTCGCGTCATAAACGTTTTTTTCAGTTAGGTCGAGGCCTAATGGGTAAACACATTGTTGACTTAGATTGGTATTTCGAAAAAACCACTGAGGTTAATAGAGCATTAGACTTTAAAACGGCAAAAAATAGCCTTGGTGATAGAGAGCTCCTGATCACTACAACCAATGCGCGTGATCGTAAACCGTATTATTTATCTCCTACTGGCGATGGTAAACACTGGCGAGAACTATTAAAAGCGTCAAGTGCTTTACCTTTTTTGTATAAACAAGGTGTTCAACTCACTCCTTGGTTAGGCTCAAAAGCGGCAAACGAAGCACATTTAGCTGCAGAGCAATCGAATGAGGATTTTTATTTAGATGGCGGCTTAGCTGCGCCATTGCCTGTACGCGAAGCGTATAACCGTGGCGCCCGTAAAATTGTAGTAATAAGAACGGTAGACACCGATTTTCAAGCAGAATCAGCGTGGGTACAAAAATTGAGAACACTTGCGAGTGCTTCGGGATATTGCCCAAAAACTCTCGACTATTTGTTACAACATGAACAAGCGTACTTAGACGAGCTTGAATTTATTGCTAATCCCCCAGATGATGCTGAAATTATTCAAATTTTTGCTAACGAAAAACTACATAGCAAATTGTTAGGCAGCTCTAATGATGACCTCCGATTTGATCATAAATTAGGCTTGAAAGCGGGTCGTGATTATTTAAAAAACTATCATACAGAGTTAAACCGTTTCAGTGAGCCGCAATACGCAATGTAAGCAAGCCTCTAGGGCGTTTATAGCGCTAATTAACAAGCCGCA
This sequence comes from Pseudoalteromonas sp. meg-B1, assembly GCF_003173795.1. Lineage (GTDB taxonomy): Bacteria > Pseudomonadota > Gammaproteobacteria > Enterobacterales > Alteromonadaceae > Pseudoalteromonas > Pseudoalteromonas undina. The sequence continues at coordinate 198,799 of NZ_QGQU01000002.1, forward strand.
TGCAAAGCAATATGCACCTACTGTATATTGCTTTGGCGTTAAACTTAGCCTGTAATTTTAATGGGTTAATAAAAAATACTGATCAAACTAAAACAACTCAAGCTAGCGTAATTACCACACACTGTAACGCATCATATTAATAATAAAACCAGTCTAGCATCATAACTCAACCACCAATCTCAGTTCATAAACTCACTGTGAGTCGACTTACCCTGCACAAAATTTAACAAAGCGTACTATTCTTATCTTGGAAATATAAGAGGCCGTATAATTTTAACGCAAGGCTTAGTGCTGCGTTGTTTGAAGCTACAAATATATTATTGATTTTTTTATAAAAAACGATAAGGTATGAATGTGATTTTATATTCACAATAACTGAAATAAAATTCACGTGACGTGGGTGCATTTATTGTTTTAAACACATAAAGATATAAATGTAGAAGCAAGCGGATATAAAAATAACAAATAAAGGACGGGTGATGTTTGAAACAGTAGTAAAAAGTGTCAATGGCCTTTTATGGGGCGAAGGGCAAGTACTTATTTACATTCTCCTATTTACCGGAATATGGTTTTCAGTACGCTTAAAAGCAATTCAATTAGTTAAATTTAAGCACATGTTTAGCCTGCTAAAAGGCAGTAGTAAGTGTAATAAAAACGATATTTCATCATTTCAAGCGCTCTGTACTGGGCTGTGTGCTCGAGTAGGCACAGGTAATTTAGCCGGTGTGGCTGTGGCTATATCACTCGGTGGTAGCGGCGCCATATTTTGGATGTGGGTCATTGCTATACTGGGTATGGCAACCGGATTTGCAGAAAGTATTTTAGGCCAGGTATATAAAATTCGCGACAGCAATGGCGAATTCAGAGGTGGCCCTGCGTATTATATTCAACAAGGCTTAGGCAGTCGTGCATTTGCTATTGTGTTTGCCGCCTGTTTGTTTTTAGGTTACGGCTTTACCTTTAGCGCCATGCAAACCAACACCATTACTGATGCACTAAATTACGCATTTGAAATACCCACTTTTTACTCAGGTGTTGTGATCACACTTTTAGCAGGCTCTATTATTTTAGGTGGCTTTAAAGCCATTGCCCGATTCGCCGAGCGAGTAGTGCCTGTTATGGGCATCGTGTTTGTGCTTGTTGCTGTAGTAATTACACTGATTAACTTCACCCAAATACCTGCCATGCTTAAAGATATATTTTTATCAGCGTTTGGCTTGCAAGAAGCTGGTGCAGGCGCCATGGGTGCAGCCATTAAAAATGGTATACAACGCGGTTTATATTCTAATGAGGCTGGCGCGGGAAGTGTGCCGCATGCATCGGCAAGTGCCAGTCCAATGCCAAACCATCCGGCTACGCAAGGCTACATACAAATGTTAGGGGTGTTTTTCGATACCATCGTATTGTGCAGTTGTACCGCGGTTATTATTTTATTGGCCGATGTAGATATAAGCGGTGAAATGGAAGGCATACGCTTAACACAAAGCGCTATGACCTCACACTTAGCGCAAGGCGGCGTGTATTTTGTAGCCGCTGCCATTACTTTATTTGCTTTTACCTCGGTGGTTGCTAACTACGCCTACGCCGAAAGTAACCTCCACTTATTTAAGCTCGATAACAAAGTAGGGCGCGGTATTTATACTTTGCTTTATTTATCAATGATGTTGTGGGGTGCATCAGCCACCTTAAAACAAGTATGGGATTTAGCTGATATTGCTCTAGGGTTAATGACAGTAGTAAACGTAATCGCTATTATACTACTCACACCGACTATTTTGTCTGTTACTAACGACTACCACGCACAAAGAGACAAAGGCATAGAGCCTGAGTTTAAGGTAAAAAACGTAAAAGTGCAGGGCAAATGTGAAGACGGAATTTGGGATTAAGATTAAAGTTTAAAAGTTTTATTTTGCATAAGTATTCATTTTTAAATTTGGCTTTAACAACATTAAACTGCGACTCTACAGGTAGTATTTTTAGATGATCGACATTTATGCGGGTAAAACTGCAGCAAAAATAATAAACGAACAAGGTTTTAAACCCGAGCTTTTTACCTCGTTTTTAGGGGCAAGTGGTGGCCCTAAATGGTTTACCTTATTTGGTTTAGACAAATATATATTTGGCGAATTTTTTAAACATCGCACCCAACCGCTTAATTTAATTGGCTCATCTGCAGGGGCTTTTCGTTCAGCCTGTTTTGCACAAAACGATCCAGTTGCAGCCATTAAGCGGTTAGCAAAATCGTATTCACAAACCCGATATTCTAGTAATAAACCAACGCCCGCTGAAATTACACTAAAAGCCCGCGCATTATTAGAAGATGTATTTGGTGATGATGGCGTTACTGAAATTATAAATAATCCTGTTTTTAAAGCGCATTTTATTGTCGCAAAATCTAACGGGTTTATTGCCAGCGAACATAAATTAATACAGCTTTTGGGTTTATCAAAAAGTTATATGCTTAACAGAATTAATCGAAAATTATTAGGCTCGCAATATGAGCGTTTTATTTTTGGCGCGCCCAATAGTGATTTAAGTATTACTGACAGCTATAATTTTAAAACCAAAAATATCGCACTCACACAAACAAATTTAAAAGATGCCTTACTTGCATCGGGCTCTATACCACTTGTAATGCAAGGTATAAAAAATATTGCCGGTTCGCCACCAGGGATTTACCGCGATGGCGGCATTATTGATTACCACTTTGATTTAAAAATTAATAACCCTGGCTTAATTTTATATCCACATTTTAATTCAGATCCAAAGGCAGGGTGGTTCGATAAAAATTTAAAACGAAAAGTGTCACCACAAAATTACGACAATATAGTGATGATCACCCCATCAAAAGAATTTGTAGCCAACTTACCTTACGGAAAAATCCCAGACAGAAACGACTTTACTGATCTTGATGCAGACACGCGTATTAAATATTGGAACACCGTGTTTAGTGAAACAGAAAAACTGGCAGATGCCTTAGATACTCAGTTAACTAGTACACTTAAAATCACTGCATATTAGTAGATATTTCTAAGTGGGTAATTAGAATTGCTTATTTTTATGATTCTACTATCATTGAAATAATTGATTTTGAATGAAGAAAATACCGTGTTATGGCTTTAAGCAGCTTAGATTTAATTGAGAACGAAAAACAAAGAGTAGCTTATGAAAATCGCACTCGCTATGTTGAAATTATCGCTAAAGCATTAGCGCTAGGCTGTATTTTACTCTCTTTGTTATCGGCTTCGGGTTACTTTTTTCTGTACAACAATTATATAGGCCGATAGCCGGAGGGGCAGCAACAAATCCGCTTACCGCTATTACTATAATACTAATTGGTTTTAGTGTTTTTTTAGAGTATAAAAAACATTTTACTATCCTCAACCCATTACTTTCTATAACTGCACTTATAATATCCCTTATTGTAATAAGTGATAATTTATTATCCAGCAAAATGGCCGTACATATTACCCCATTCATAAATACTGTAAACGCAGAGTTACAAGCTGGCTTTTCAAATTCGATGGGGATTAATACGGCGATTATGATGGCATTTTTATCTTCTGCGTTACTATTGGGTCAGTTTGGTAAGGTAATGACTGCACAAGTAGTTGCTTTTGTTGGACTTGCAGTGCCGATGCTGTCGATAATTGGTTATGCTTATGGTATTACATCATTTTTTGGTCATATGTCTATTTTAACTACAACTTATGGTATATTTCTTGGGATTAGTGTTTTGTTTATCCATGCCAAGCACGGTGCAGTTCATGCTTTATTATCGCCACATATAGGTGGACGAATTGCTCGTTTTCAAGTTTGTATCGGTTGTTTTGTCCCTATATTTATAGGTTATTTGTTTATTAAGACTTTAATTTCTGTGAAACTAGAAGATTTATTTGGTTTATATGTTGTTGTTATTTCATGGTTTATCATAATTTTAATTATTTTTAGTGCCATCATTCAAGAAAAAATAGATAAACAAAGGCGTGATGCTGAACTAGCTTTAATTAAAGCGGCAACATACGATAGTCTAACTGGCTTAGCAAATCGACGGCATTTTATGGAGTTAGCAAAAAGTGCGCTTGAACAAAATACCTTAGTCACAGCTGAAACTTATATTTTGATGCTTGATGTTGATCACTTCAAATCTGTAAATGACAGAGCGGGCCATGCAATTGGCGATAAAGTACTGATTGCTATAGCTTCAACATTGAATAAAAGTGTACGTAGAACAGACTCAGTTTGTAGATTAGGCGGAGAAGAGTTTGCCATAATTCTACCAAATACATCTGAGGAAGATGCATTATTCGTAGCCGAAAAGATTAGAACAGAAGTTGAACAAACAGAAATTTTAGGTTACACCGATATTTATGGCCAAGTTACAATATCTATCGGTTTAGCAAAAGCAGAAGATCAGCAAACTATCGATGTTGTATTAACCCATGCCGATAAAGCACTTTACTTAGCAAAAGAATCTGGTCGAAATAAGTCTATACTGTATAAGCCTCAAGAGTCGTAATACTAAAACTGCACGACATAATAGTAGTCGTGCAGTTTATAAGTTCTAGATAGTAAGGGGTAAGCTAATTTATTATAAGCAACCCATAAATTACGTTATGTTAAATTAAGTGAATTAAATTAAAGTGGGCGTAATCATACAAACTAGCCCACTTATGATAGGGTTTTGATAGCTTAGTTTAGCTCAGAATCTACCCAAAATTTAGTGCCTTTTAAAACAGCTTGCAGTGCAAGGCCACTTTCGGTTAAAGAGTAAACAGTAACTTGGTCAGCAATAGCTTCGGCAACTAAAGCGCCACCTTTATCTTGGTATTTTGCAGCAGCATCGGCATTACCACCGAACGCCCAACCATGTTTAATAAATCTATTTAACGCTGCTTGATCGTGAAAAACCATCACAATATTGAAATCTTTAACACCTAAACCTAAGCCTAAACCAGCTTCGCCCATATTCATATAGGTAGATTTTCCGGTTAGGTTATTTTTTACTACACCGTACCCACCACCAAAACTGGCTAAAATAACGTTTACGTTGGCATTATCAAATACAGCATAACCGGCAGAGTTTGCAATTTGAGTTTTAACATCTGGTTTTTTTTCGTATAGAGCAGTTAATGTATTCGATTTCATACTTTGTACTAAAGCACGTTTTTCTCCAGGAGAAGCACTGCCTGTAGTAGCGCAACCTGTTAATAAAACGCTAATAACTAACATGCTCAACAGAAGTAATTTTTTCATGATTTTTCCTTTAATAAGGTATATGGTTAATAAATCTGCATTTAGCATAAATATCAAAATTTCGTTATGTCCAATACTAGACAGTATCGGACTTTAAGGTTAATCTATAAGTCTATTATTTTCTTATATATTTTACTATTATGCTTGTTGCTCTGGTCGATACATTAAAACAATTACGTTATCAAATAGCACACCTTGAAGATAATACACTCCAATCAGAATATCCAGAACTAGCCTCTTTTATACAGCAAGTCAGCTTGACTGTAACTGAATCAAAGGCCGATCTTAACTTTTTATATCAGTTTTTATATGTTTATGGCCGAAAATCAGAAGCAACTTATAGTCGTTTTCGCAATGAATTAGAACGATTTTATTTGTGGTCATGGCTTATAGCCGAAAAATCAGTATTCGATTTAAAGCGTGAAGATATTGAGGCGTATGTTGATTTTATGGTCGAGCCGGATAAAAAGTGGGCATCAACTTCGGTGCAGTGGCGCTATAAAGATGAGCAAGGAGTACGTAGGTTAAACCAAAATTGGCGCCCTTTTATGCAAAAAGAATCTATTGCGAGTCAGCAAACATTATCCGCAATGTTTACTGCACTTAATGTATTTTACAAGTTCGCTATTTTAGAAGAAAAAACCTTCGCTAACTTTGTACCTGTGGTTAAGAAAAATAGCCCCTACTTGGTTGTACAATCACAAATACAAATTCCCGATACATTAAGCGATATTCAATGGGAATACGTATTTGGTGTAACGCGTGATCTGTGCGAACAAAAACCAGAGTATGAAAGAAACCTTTTTACCCTCGCCTGTTTAAAAGGATTATATTTACGTATATCAGAATTATCAGAACGTCCACAATGGTCACCTGTTATGTCTCATTTTTGGCAAGATAACGATGGCTTTTGGTTTTTACGTATAATGGGTAAGGGTAATAAATTACGAGATGTAACTTTAAGTGATGATTTTCTTGAGTATTTAAAACGTTATCGGTTATACCGTGGTTTACCTGCCCTGCCCCGTGTTGACGAATCCGACCCGTTAGTGCATAAAATTCGTGGCCAAGGTGGTATGACAGTAAGACAAATTCGTCGTTTAGTACAACAAAGTTTTGATATTGCTCAGCAGTCATTACTTGATGATGGCTTTAAAGATGACGCGGAACAATTAGAGGCGGCCACTGCACATTGGCTTCGACATACCGGTGCAACACATGATGCACAAACTCGACCTTTAAAGCATTTATCTGAAGATTTAGGTCACGCAAAAATAGCCACAACCGATCAAATATATATTCAAACAAATATTAAAGAACGGGCAAAATCTGGAATAAAAAGGAAGATTTAATGGAATACTTAATTATTGCTTTTATTGGTGCATTATTTTTAATTTATTCTATAACACTACGCCAATTAGAAAAAACAGAAATTACCGGGCCGATGTTCTTTGTTATAGGGGGGATGCTGCTAGCATTGATAGCTCCAAACGAAAGTGAAAATTTTAAAAATGGCTTACGGTTTTTACTACCCTTTATAGAATTAACGCTCAGTATCTTTTTATTTACCGATGCAGCAAAGTCAAAATTAGGAGTATTAAGGCATAGTTTTCAATATCCTAGTTTACTTTTATTTGTTGCCTTACCATTAACTTTATTACTCGGGATTGTAACCGCGTTATTTTTATTTGCTGAGCTTTCATTAATTCAAGCAGCACTTATCGCAATTATATTAACCCCAACCGATGCGGCGTTAAGTAAGGGATTATTAAGCAATACAAAAGTGCCTGAAAAAATACGCGAAGGTATTAATACAGAAAGCGGTTTAAACGATGGCTTATGTGTGCCTATATTTTTAATATTTATTCTGCTCGCAAAAAATCCTGAATCTGCAATCACTGCAACACAAACGTTAAGTGTGTTTGGTAGAGAATTGGGAGTTGCATTATTAATTGCATTTGCAAGTATTGCTGTTTTTATTCCGTGTTTAAACTTTGCAATGAAGCGACATTACTTTGCCCAAAACACTAGCCCGTTTTTACTATTGGGTTTTGCTATGGCTGTATTTTCACTTACGCAATATTTTCATGGCAGTGGATTTATTGCCGTATTTGTAGCGGGGCTTTTATTTGATAAATACGCGAGCACCAAAATAAACAAAGAGCTGATTGAAGACTCAGAGCATATAGCTGACTTTTCCTCTTTAATGATTTGGTGTTTATTCGGTTTTGTTTGTGCTTATTTAGTGATCCCGAAATTAAATACTGAAATAATAATTTATGCGCTACTTAGTACAACACTGATCAGAATAATTCCTGTTATGTTGTCACTGCAATTTACGTCATTAAAAATAAAAGAGCGTTTAACGTTTGCTTGGTTTGGGCCGCGAGGATTGGCTTCGATTGTTTTTACTTTAATGGTTATTGATACACAAATAGAAAATAAATTTCAAATTGCGACCATTGCTATGACCACAATTTTATTTAGTGTATTTATTCATGGTATTAGTACAAAACCGATTGCAGACAGTTTTGCTAAAAAAACTAAATAAATATAAACAAAAATAAAAAGGCGTAACTTAATAATAAGTTGCGCCTTTTTATTTTACAGCTTACTTAGTTAAATTATTAACTAAGTACTTTTGCCAGTAACTCTATTGGATGCTTAGGCTTAAATTTTTCATAACGTTTTACTTGGCTACGACATGAAAAGCCAGTTGATAAAAGTTGCTCAGGTTTATTTTTATCAACGATAGGTTTCCAACTCATTTCATAAAGTGCTTTGGAGTTTGCTTGGTTTTGTGCTTCATGACCATAAGTGCCGGCCATACCACAACACCCAGTACTTGTGGTGTTTAATGTTAAACCAAGCTGATCAAAAATATTTTTCCACACACTTGCGGCTTTTGGTAATGCAGTCGTTTCGGTACAGTGACTTAATAAGGTAAATTCAGTATTTATTTGTTTAGCTTCTAAAGCACTGAACGATTGTGTTTCTAACCATTCATGCGCAAGTTGCACATTAAAATCGCCACGGTTATTTTCTAAAATTGTATTATATTCATCGCGATAACACATCACTAACGACGCATCTAAACCAACTAGCGGTGCATTAATATCATTAAGCTGATTTAAAAACTCTGCAGCATTTTTTGCCGTTAGCTTAAATTCATGCAAAAAACCTTTCACGTGCTGAGGTTTGCCATTTGGTTTAAAGGGTAACAGCATTGGTTTTTTTCCAAGCTGAGTAATTAGTGTAATAAAACTCTCAACCAATTCTGCTTCGTAAAAGCTGGTGAATGGGTCTTGAACAATGAGTACATAATCATTTTGCTCATCGGTACTTAGTTTTTTAAGTAATTCTAAATTAAATTTTTGCGCTTTGTTTACACGTTTGTTGAGTGCAGGAATACTTAGCTGAGGGGTATCAACATAGCCTACGGTTTTTTTAATGAGGCCACTAACTAATGATGTTTTTACAATTGGATTAATAACCCTCGCAAATTTTGCCATTAACGGTGCGCTGTTTTCTATATTACCCACTAAGTAATCTTTAAGTGGTCGGGCATAATAACTGTGATAATAATTTAAAAAACGGGCACGGAAAGTTGGCACATCTACTTTAATTGGGCAAGCCGTAGTACACGCTTTACACGCTAAACATTCATCCATTGAGGCTTTTACTTCATGCGAAAAATCGTAAACGCCTTGTTTTTTCTCTCTGCTATGAACAAAGCGCTCCCACCAAGTAATGACTTCACCTTTGTTAAGTTCTTTTTCTACCTCAAGTAAATTAACATCTTTTGACTCTTGAAGACGTAACCATTCACGCATTAGCCCTGCTCGACCTTTTGGCGAATTACGGCGATCGCCAGTTACTTTATACGACGGGCACATTGGAGAGTTTTCATCATAATTAAAACATAAGCCGTTACCATTACAGGTCATTGCATTGTTGAAACTGGTCTTTACATCAATTGAAATTTGCTTGTCGAAGTAAGAACGCTTTTGCCCATCAACGCTTACTAGTAAGTCTTCACTTTCAAGCGGGGTACATATTTTTCCGGGGTTGATTTTATTATTTGGATCAAACGCCGATTTTATTTTTCGTAATTGCGTAAATAAATGCTCACCAAAAAATTCAGGACCGTATTCACTTCTATAGCCTTTACCGTGCTCGCCCCACATTAAACCACCGTATTTAGCGGTGAGTTTTACTACTTCATCTGAAATAGTGCGCAGTAATATTTCTTGTTCAGGGTCGCACATATCCAGTGCCGGCCTAACATGTAAAACGCCAGCATCAACATGACCAAACATACCGTACTGTAAATTATAGCTATCAAGTAGCGCTCTAAATTCAACAATATAATCGGCTAAATTCTCTGGTGGAACGGCGGTGTCTTCTGCAAACGCGAGAGGTTTTTGGCTGCCTTTTACATTACCGAGTAAACCTACTGATTTTTTACGCATTGCATAAATTTTTAATATATCGCTTTTATCACTGGTTAACTGATAGCCAATAACACCATTAGTTTGATTAGCTACACACTCATCTAATAATTTACATAATGTGTCTACTTTATCTTTTATGTCTTCTGGTGATACGGCATTAAACTCAACCATGTTGAGTCCTTGCATATCTTTATTTGGTACATCAGTTATTAAGTCCGATACTGAATGCCAAATAATATCTTCACGAGCTAAATTTAATACTTTGCTATCAACAGTTTCAACTGAAGTTGCGCGGGCATCAACTAAAAATGGTGAATGGCGAAGCGCAGAATCAAAACTGTCATATTTTATATTTATGAGGGTTTTAAATTCTGCGATAGGTGTTAGGTTTAATTTTGCTTCAGTAACTATGCCTAAAGAGCCTTCTGATCCGGTTATTAAGCGGCTCATATCAAAAGTTTGTAAGTCTTCACTTAGCACATGCTCTAGGTCATAACCGGTTAAAAATCTATTTAACCGTGGAAATTTGGCTAATATAGCGTCGCGTTCATTAAGTGATATGTCTAATACTGTTTTGTAGAGTTTGCCAATTAAGGATTCCTGATCGGCAATTATTTTTGCTTTTTCAATGTCTATTGGACTGGTAGACATTGCAGTGCCATCAACTAAATAAGTGGTTAGCCCTAAAACATGGTCGCTGGTTTTGCCATAAACTAAGGAGCCTTGCCCCGATGCATCAGTACTGATCATGCCGCCAATAGTGGCGCGGTTACTGGTAGATAAATCGGGTGAAAAGAAAAATCCATACGGTTTTAAAAAGTCATTAAGTTGATCTTTTATCACACCGGTTTGAACTCGTACCCAACCTTCTTCAACATTTATCTCGAGGATTTCACGCATATAACGTGATAAATCAACCACAATACCAGGCGTTAAAGATTGACCATTTGTTCCTGTGCCGCCACCGCGAGGACCAAAAGTTAACGATAAAAAAGGGTCTTGCGATGCTATTTGCAGAGCAACTTGAATGTCTTTTTCGCTTTTAGGAAAAATAACACCTTGCGGAAGCTGCTGGTAAATACTGTTATCGGTTGACGTTGTGAGTCTGGTCGCATAACTTGCGTCTGTATCTCCAGTAAACCCTTGATTTTTTATAGTATTTAAATAATTTGCGACAAGCTCGGTCGCGGCATCTTGTTGTGTAATAGTTGCTATCATGGCGGCGCTTATTAATGCATTTGTGTAATTATATCATGGCGATGGCTAATAGAAATTGAAGATTTTACAGTTTGTAACACTCTTTTTATCGATATATGAGCAGCTGCAATTATAATCAAGTTAAACGTCTACTATGAGGTTTATATGAAAAAACTACTAATGCAGATCAGCGGAACACTGTTTATTTTACTCGGGTTATTGTTTGCTGTGGTGCCAGGGCCATCGTTAATATTTTTTATTGCAGGCTTATTCTGCTTTTCTATGTATTACCCTAAAGCTAGAGGGTATTTAACATGGTGCCAAAAAGCACTGACTCGCTCGTGTGCCTATTTAGATAAAAAATTAGCAAAAAATTAATTTTTAGTCATAAAAAATGCCAGCAGTTGCTGGCATTTTTTAACGAGGTAACTTACTTAGCAAGTTTGTCTGCTAAGTATAACCATGTTTCTAGTACTGTATCTGGGTTTAGCGAAACAGAGTCAATGCCCTGCTCTACTAACCATGCTGCAAAGTCTTCATGATCTGAAGGACCTTGACCACAAATACCTACATATTTACCTTTTTCTTTGGCTGTTTTAATTGCCATAGAAAGTAGCTTTTTGATTGCAGGGTCACGCTCATCAAATAGGTGAGCAATTAAACCTGAATCGCGGTCAAGACCAAGCGTTAACTGAGTTAAATCGTTAGAACCGATAGAGAAACCATCAAAGTATTCTAAAAATTCTTCAGCCATTAATGCGTTTGACGGAAGCTCACACATCATGATTACTTTAAGACCATTTTCGCCACGTTTAAGGCCATGTTCTTCAAGTAATTCAATAACGCGTTTACCTTCTTCAAGGGTACGTACGAATGGAATCATGATTTCGATATTGGTCATATCCATGCTGTTTCTTACGCGTTTTATTGCTTCACACTCAAGTGCAAAACAATCACGGAAGTCTTCAGAGATATAACGTGCAGCGCCACGGAAACCAATCATTGGGTTTTCTTCTTCTGGCTCGTATTGCTGGCCGCCCACTAAGTTCGCGTATTCGTTTGATTTAAAATCAGACATACGAACAATTACACGCTCTGGTGCAAACGCACAACCTAAGGTAGAAATACCTTCAACTAGTTTACCGATGTAGAATTCAACAGGTGATTCGTAACCGGCAATCATGTCTGTGATTTCTGCTTTTAATGCATCTGTTTGTGCATCAAAATTTAATAACGCTTTAGGGTGAACGCCAATCATACGGTTGATGATAAACTCAACGCGCGCAAGGCCTACACCTGAATGTGGTAAACGTGCAAAATCGAATGCGCGATCTGGGTTACCAACGTTCATCATTACTTTCATTGGAAGTTCAGGCATTTCGTCAACACGTGAAGTAAGTACTTCAAAGTCTAAAATACCTTCGTAGATGAAACCTGTATCGCCTTCGGCACATGATACAGTAACTTCTTGACCAGCTTTAATTAAGTCTGTTGCATTACCACAACCAACAACGGCTGGTATACCTAACTCACGTGCAATGATTGCTGCATGACATGTACGACCACCACGATTTGTAACAATCGCAGCCGCGCGTTTCATAATAGGTTCCCAATCAGGGTCTGTCATGTCGGTAACTAATATGTCACCTACTTGTACTTGGTCCATCTCTTTGATTGAATCAAGTACACGTACAACACCACTACCAATTTTATGACCAATTGCACGGCCTTCAACAACAACATTGCTGCTGCCATTTAGTTGGAAGCGTTCCATTACGTTTGTGTCTTCGTTTGAGCGAACAGTTTCTGGACGCGCTTGAACTATATATAGTTTGCCATCGTTACCATCTTTTGCCCATTCGATGTCCATTGGACGACCGTAATGCTTTTCAATGATTACAGCTTGTTTGGCAAGATCTTGCACTTCTTCATCTGTAATCGAAAATTTGTTTGAAAGTGCTGAGTCTACGTCAACAATTTCTACTTGTTTGCCATGAGCTTTGTCTTGAGAGTAAATCATTTGAATGGCTTTAGAGCCAATGTTACGACGTACTACAGCTGGCTTGTTTTTAAGTAGCGTTGGTTTATGAACATAAAATTCATCTGGGTTAACCGCACCCTGTACAACCATTTCACCCAAACCATAACTTGATGTGATAAACACTACATCTTCAAAGCCCGATTCAGTATCAATACTGAACATAACACCTGATGCTGATTTATCAGAGCGTACCATGCGTTGAATACCCGCTGATAACGCTACACCACGGTGATCGTAGCCTTGGTGAACACGATAAGAAATAGCGCGGTCGTTAAATAACGAAGCGAATACGTGTTTAATAGCAGTCATTACAGAATCAATACCAACAACGTTTAAGAACGTTTCTTGTTGGCCTGCAAACGAGGCGTCTGGCATATCTTCAGCAGTAGCTGATGATCGAACAGCGAATGAAACATCTGCAGAAGCGTCACCATGAAGTTGGCTGTATGCATCGCGGATTGCTTTATCTAGACTAGGTTGGAATGGGGTATCGATAATCCACTGACGGATATCGGCGCCGACTTTGGCGAGTGTGTTTACATCATCAACATCAAGAGTATCTAAAATGTCGTGAATTTTTGCGTTGAGTCCTGATTGCTCTAAAAACTCGTTAAAAGCGTCTGAGGTAGTAGCAAAACCACCTGGGACTTGCACACCTGCGTTAGCTAAGTTTGAAATCATTTCACCAAGTGAGGCATTTTTACCACCAACTCGAGGAACATCTTGCATACCAAGCTCTTGATACCAGAGAACGTATTCTTGCACGGATCTTTCTCCAAAAAACAAATTGTAGTACTAACTGTGAGAGTTAAGAAAGAAAACCTTTTATAAAGGTCGCCCCCATTCTACACTGGCAAACGTCCTCACGTAAACCGTGATACACTTATTTTAAAATTAAATGTAATAAAAAAGAGGCTTTATGAGAACTGCGTTTTATATTTCAGATGGTACGGCAATCACATCTGAAGTGTTTGGTCATGCGACCTTGTCTTTATTTCCTGTCGAATTTAATCATAAAACAATTCCTTTTGTAGAAACCGAAGAAAAAGCGCATGAAATCAAAGCGCTTATTAACGCCACATCGTCTAAGCAAGGTGAGAAGCCTCTAGTGTTTTTTACTTTTGTGAACCATAAACTATCTGAAATTATTCGCTCTGCAGATGCTGTCTCGTATGACTTTTTAACAACCTATAGCGAAAAAATTGAAAGCGAATTAAACGTTGCCCCAGTACCTAAAGTACATAGAACCCATTCAATACACGAAAAAAGTTATGACTTTAGAATTGATGCAGTTAACTATGCTTTAATGAATGACGACGGCGGTAATATTAAAAACTTTGCTGAGGCTGATATTATTTTAGTTGGCGTTAGTCGAAGCGGTAAAACGCCAACAAGCCTCTATTTAGCCCTGCAATACGGTATTAAAGCGGCTAACTATCCGATCACAGAAGATGATTTAGAAAGCGAAGGGTTACCCAAGTGCTTAGTGCCTTATAAGCATAAACTATTTGGTTTAACTATAGACCCTGAGAGACTGGCTGCGATCAGAGATAGACGAATGGCAAATTCAAAATATGCATCAATTAGACAGTGTCGTATTGAAGTGCGCGAAGTAGAAATGCTCTATAAGAAGCATAAAATTGCTCATTTAAATTCTACCCACCATTCGGTTGAAGAGATCTCTGCAAAAATCATTTCTGATACAGGTCTTGAGCGTCGTAAGTACTAACAAACTAACATGTGATTTAAGCATGTAATTACACACAGCACACAAAAAAGCCGCTAAATAATAGCGGCTTTTAACATATTAGGAAGGCGTATTACTTGCGAGCATCTTTTAAAAGGTCTGCAACTAAAAAGCCAAGCTCTAATACTTGATCGGCATTTAAGCGAGGGTCACATTGAGTTTTGTAACGCTGCGCTAAGTCATCATCTGATAAACCGTATGCACCACCGGTACATTCAGTAACATGTTGTCCGGTCATTTCTAAATGAACACCACCTGCGTATGAGCCTTCAGCTTTGTGAACAGCGAAGAACTGACTAATTTCGCGCATAATGTTATCAAAGCTGCGAGTTTTATAACCTGAGCTGGCTTTCTCTGTATTGCCATGCATTGGATCTGAGCTCCAAATTACCTTACGCCCTTCTTGCTGTACTTTGCGAACAAGCGCCGGTAGCTTCTCTGGTAATACATCTGCACCCATTCGTGTAATGAGCGTTAACCTGCCAGGAATGTTATCTGGGTTTAGTGCATCAATTAAACGGATAAGTTCGTCAGGATCCATACCTGGGCCAACTTTAACGCCTATTGGATTTTTAATGCCCTTAAAGAATTCAATATGAGCATGGTCTAACTGACGTGTACGCTCACCAATCCAAACAAAGTGCGCTGAACAATCGTACCAGTCGCCTGATAAATGGTCTCTACGTGTTAATGCCTCTTCATAGCCTAGCAATAACGCTTCGTGTGATGTATATAAATCTGTTTCTTTTAAGCTTGGCGCTATAGTTGAATTAATACCACATACTTCCATGAATTCTAAAGCGTCTTGAATTTTATCTGCCAGCTGTTGGTATTTTGCTTTTTGTGGATTAGCAGCAACAAAGCCCATGTTCCAACGGTTAACCTGATGTAAGTCAGCAAGCCCACCTTGTGCAAAAGCACGTAGTAGGTTGAGTGTTGCCGCACTGTGATGATACGCGGTCATTAAACGCTGAGGGTCTGGAATACGTGCTTCTTCAGTAAACTCAAAGTTATTTACTATATCACCACGGTAAGATGGTAACGAAACACCGTCTATTGTTTCTAAGTCGGCTGAGCGTGGCTTAGCGTATTGACCTGCCATACGTGCAATTTTTACAACTGGGCATTTACCGCCATAGGTTAGTACTACAGCCATTTGTAAAATGGTCTTAAATGTATCGCGAATATTTGCAGCGTTAAAGTCACTAAATGATTCTGCGCAGTCACCACCTTGAAGTAAAAATGCGCGGCCTTCACACACATCTTCAAGTTGTTTAAACAAACTTCTAGTCTCTTCTGCAAACACTAAAGGCGGTGCGCTTTTAAGCTGGCTTTCAACAGATTTTAATACGTCTTGATCTGGGTACTGTGGCTGCTGCAGTATTGGCAGTTCTCTCCAACTATTTGGGTTCCACGATTGCATGTTCATTCCTCATTCCTATTACCTGATGTATTGAAATTAACGTATGCAGAGGGCTTTGTTCAAGGACTAAATCGACTATTTACCAATTATTTAGTTATTAGGTAAATTTAAATAGGATTATTATCTATGATTTAACTATTTTATTGATAATAAATATATAAATAAAGAACACTAATGCATTAAAAAACAATAGGATAAATAGTAAGAGTGGTATTTATTAAGCTTTGCTTGCAGCCACTTAGCTAAGCTGTATAAGATAATGTTAACACAAGGAACACATCATACTTAAATCAACTATATGTATTCTTAACTTTACAGTTAAAATTAAATATATCAGCCGTCAGTTATGTAGTTTCAAATATATATGCTAGCTGAGTAGTTCTGCTGGTTTATACCTACTCCTTCACACTGCATTTATATATAACTATTAGTAAGTTAGAAAATATTATTATTAAAATGATCATACCAACAATAAAGAACACATCATACTTCATCAGATTTGAAGTTAATCTCAGCGATAGAGTAATATTTAAATATAAAACTACCAAAAGAAAAGGTTATTTGCGAAAATAGCTAAATAGTAAGATGTGTTCTTGGTTGTGTTATGGTTACGAAGGTACAAATTAGAAGTCAGTTTGATTTACTCAATGAGTTAACGCTTAGGCTAATTGAGGAGCTTAAAGAATATGGGTTTGCTAAAGCTGAATACTATCAACTGCCAGAAATAAGCAGTATAGAGGAAAATATAATTCCCGAGTCGATTGCAGTATCTAAAATTACAGGGGAACTGGCACAAAAGGCTATTTTAAATTCTTTTTCTGATATGTATAAAAAGCCTGGTCTGAGTAGTCGCGTATTAAAACGCCACCCTGGTTTATTAATTATACAAGACGCTAATAAACAAGCCATTATTGATCGGATTGCTCAAGTTAATAATGCAAAAGCGGCATTTAAAAATTGTATTTTGGCGATAGACAATAACGATGCTCGATTTGAAGCCGTGCATAATGCTATGCCCAATTTAATTACGCTTGCCGCTTATCGTAAAATTCATAGCGAAAGCGAATCCCCTTTTTCAGTTCGTTTTACTTGGATGCATAAACACGCCACTAAAACACTCACAAAAAAGATGGCTCTTGAAATGCTCGAAAAGTCCGCTGGGTATAAAAACCCAAGAATGATTGATCAGCAAAAATGGCAATCATTGGTTGCTCAAGAGCAAGTTCGTGTTGCCAGTCTAGGTGAAAAAGAAAAATTACGAATTAGGCGCCCTACCCGAGTTAGCCCACAAGTTAATGTAAGATACACGGCTCAAAATCGTTATCATGTTAGTGCAGCCTTACCTTTTATTCTTATAAACCCAAAACCCGATGTTAAGTATGGCCAACTGCCGAGTTACGAAAAACCGTTATCACATCCACGAAAACGCGAGTATGACTTTCTGGTAGACCGATTATATTTAGAACAAGTAACAAAGTAATTATGTTAAAAAGGCCACTTAATGTGGCCTTTAATATAAATACTGGTAAAAATTAATATAATTATTTTTCTACAATTTCTTCCAGCTTATCTTCATCAATTAATACTGCATTTTCAACAATGCGTTTACCACCTTGTATCTCTATACGCTTGTTATGTTTATTTAATGCCAGTATTTCATCACAAAACTGATCAGATGGGTGCATTTCATAAGTGTAATCTACAATATTACCTGTTTTATCATCTTTTACATTAGTAATGCTGTACTCAGATATTGCTCCTTTTTCTATTAAATCTTTCATCGTGGTAGTCATATCACGGCGCAGTGCTTTTAATTTATTTTCGGTAATATCATCAGTTGAATAGATAGAGCCATATTTTTCCATAATAGACAGCAGTCTAAAATGGTATGTTTTTCCTTGGGCAGCATAACGCCATAAATGATATAAACGTAGCATCATCCAACGCGATAATCCGCGCTTTAACTCTTGAGCACTATTAAAATAATAACCTTTATATTCAAGGTTATCGATCATGTTATGAACAAACGCATTTAAACACGCTACACATTTAACATTTCCGCCTTGGCCTTTTTTACCACTAAAGTGTAAAGACGATAAAAAGTTCATGTTCGACTCGTAGAACGAATCATCAATATCAGAGTTTTTAGTGTCAGTAGCAGAATATTTAAAAGAAAGTTTTGAACCTTGTAATGCTTCGAGCGATTCTTTAATTTGTGGGTAAGGCATAGATTGACCTACCGCTTTAAGTTCTTGTGCTAATTCGTTCATAGAAAACACAACGGCATATTGAATACCGGACTTAAAATTAATTTTTACTATTTTACCTTTTGAAGCAAGGCGAATAAGTGCACGCTCAACTTTTTCTTCTCTATCTGATGGCCAAACTAAGTATTCTACGTCTTCACCATCTTTACGAGTACTTACCACAGCAGGTGTTATTTTAATTTCACCATCGTATAAAATACCGTCTACTTTTTCAGATATCTTACGTGTAATTATGGTTTTTTTAGGGGCTTCTTCAAGTGGCAGCTTTTTATGTCCTGAGCGAACAAAGCGTCCCCACAGATCATAATGGTTAAATGTGTTAGAGTAAGCGCGTAACCCATGGGCTGCATTTTCTATCGAAATTCGCACATCTTTATTATCTGTAAATAGTGCTAAGCTTTCGTTATCAATTGCACTTTCCACCCCGTGAATTTGGCCCCTAAGTGTATCGGGCAAGTTATCTACCGAGATGTTGACCTTTCGGCTCATGGTTTTTATTTCCGTTTTTATTGTGACAGCTAATAACAACACATAAAGCCACAAAAGTTAAATGTTTAAGTTAGTATAAAAGTGATCTGACTTCAAATAAAATGCACAGATCAATATTTTACTAAGAAAAAGTTAAAACATGAGATTTCAGATCAGGTTTTTACTAACTAGGCTTTAATAAACCGAATTTTTACTAACTGAAGAATAAATTTGTCCATTGCAATGTGTTTTTTTTTAAATTTAGCACGACAAATGACAGTAAAAATGAGAGGCCTGTGGATAAGCTTAGTTCCAGTTAGCATAGATCTGATCTGTACTTACTACAGATCAGATCTATACTAATTAAACCGCTTATTATTCCTGATGGTGGGTGCATAACTTTATAATTTACTTAGTAAAAACATGATCTACAGCATCTATTTTGTGAGTAACTCAGTGCTTAACCTGTGCGTAACTAAGCTGCTAAATATTTGCTTAGTAAAAAGGTGATCTGCTAGTAGATAAGGATCTGATCTTAACCACGTACAATGCTGATCCAGTTTTTTTAACATTGTTTATATAAATCATAATGTTATATGTATATTTTAAGGCCTTAGTCTTTAATACCTTATATATTTAACCATACTTAAACTTCTTTATTTATACTAAGCAATATTAAAGGCGTAAAATTATTTTATATGTCATGTATTTAAAATGCATGTCGCCTTAAATAGTTGTTTACAGCTAATTGAATGGACATTATACTAAACGCCTAACTTTGAGGAATAAAGTATGTCTATCAATAATAATGCGCTAGATACCTACCGACTTTTGAAAGCAACCGCAGAAGTTGCTGAAAAATCACTAGAAGGACGTATTCAACATTACCGCGCCCATCTTAAATCTGAAGAAAAAGAATTAAGAACCTACACCCAAAAAGCCGCTGCTGATTTACTTGGTTGTAATAATCGTACCTTAAAAAGACGCCATGACAATGGTGATTTTGACGATTTAAACATAAAACGCGGTGCAAACGGTCATTACGCTTATACGTTGGTTAATATTTTTGCCATGGCCGATATAATGGATATAAAACCCGATCATCGTGCACCGACAGACAAACTCCAAGTTATTGTTATTAATTCACTAAAAGGTGGTTGTGGTAAAACAACGAGCATGGTTAATATTGCTGCAGCACTTGCCACTACTAACATCAAGCGTTACCGAATTGGTATTATCGATTTAGATCCGCAGGGGTCATCATCTAGCTTTTTCCCATCTTCTGAGCCCGATCCAATTACTGTTGGTGATTTAATGCGTGACTGCATTGATCTTGAAGAAGGTGAAACCTGGCCTGAATTTGTTTCAAACTCTTTTTTACCAACTCATATTCCTAATATTCGTGTTTTACCCTCAGGTATGGATGATTTTTATTTTGAACACGAAACTGCAACGTTGCTTAAAGACACCTCAAACTATGAGCAAACTCGCCATTACCATAAGCTGTTAGAGCGTGTTATCGAGCCAGTAAAAGATGAATTTGATATTTTACTAATTGATACAGCGCCTACCCTTAACTTTATGTTTTATAATGCATTAATGGCTTCTACAGCGATGCTTATACCGGTTCATCCTGAAGCGGTAGACTTTGATGCTAATAATAAATATTTAAAACGTTTAGGTGAGATTTATCATACCGTTGCAGCTCTTGGTCACGATGGTTGGGACTTTATGCAATTTTTGGTTACCAATTATGTAAAAGGTAATCACTCACAACGTGACATAGTTAAAGACGTAAGAAGCGCCTTTGGTCGCCAAGTCATGAGTTACCCTATTAATCACAGCTCAGCAATTACTGCGAGTTCATCCTCGTTTAATACTATTTTTGATCAAAAAGCGTCTGACAGTTTAGCGAGTAGAGAATCGTTAATGCGCGCACAAGAAAATATCAAAGATGTTGTTGACGAACTCGAAATGCTAATTCGTTCAAATTGGCAATCTACACAATCAAAATTAAATACGCCTAAGTAAGGATGTTGACTAAAAATGGCTAAAAAACGTAAAAATGACACCCGCTTAGATCCCTTTGCAACCGCTGTTGGCAGTAGCAGTTTAGACGCTCTTTTAGAGCAAGCTAATGCAGGCGATGTTATTCGTATGCCTGCGCCAAGCGATCCTAATCGCGAAATCACCTTGGTTTGTAAAGTGATTGCTCATAACGAGATTGAACAATCGACTCAGGTTTATGGTAAAAATCGCCGTGTACAAGCGCTTTTAAACGAAAAGTCGGTATCCGATATACTTCCTGCAATTAAAGAAGATGGACGTAATCAGCACCCCGCCCTGCTTTGGGATCAAGGTGATATGAGTCTTGTTCTTGCAGGCTCAAGACGTCGCAAAGCCTGTATTTTGGCTGGTGCAGATTATCTTGTTTTGAGTTCAAGTGATTTTAATGAGCAAGATGCCAAAGTGTTAGCAGTTTCTTCGGATCAATACATTGCTCCAAGTCTTTGGGAGTTAGGTCAAGCGTATCAGCAAACTCGAAACGAACTCATTCAACAAGGCAAAAAAGGATCGTACCGCGAGATTGCCGTTATTGAAGGGGTATCGCATACCGCCATTGCGGATGCTATTAAAGCGTATGAGCAAATATCTGCCGATGTTATAGCTCTTTACCCAACAGCTAATCATGTTGGTAGAGAAGTCGCTAAAAAGCTGATTAACGCAAAGGAGCGAGACGAGGTTGCATTTAACGAGTTAGTTGTAGCACTTGCAAGCAATGATGAAGTTAATGCCTTAGAAGCCGACGACAAGCGCGCTATGCTGATCACTAAACTATTAACCGCAGAGCCTAAAACAGCATTAAAGCGTGAGGCTGTGCTTGAAAACGACTTTATTAGTGTGCAACGTAACCTTAAAAGTGGTGATGTTTCAATAAAAATTAATAATAAAGTGATGACAGACAAGCGCTTAGAACAACTGACTAAACTATTAAGTGCTTTTAATTAGTTAGTAATATCGTGATCTGTAAATGGGGTAGGTTAGTTAAATAGTGATCTAGCCCTATTAATTAGTTAGTAAAAATCTGATCTTCCGTGGTGATAAAAAGCAAAAAAAGCCCGATAAACTACTAAGGATCGTATTTTTACTAACTAAACCTGCTCTATTTGATTAAATTGCTACCTTGTTAGTAAAAACCTGATCTACTCCTAGCAAAACCTCCCTGTTAAGTTAATTTATTGTTTTTATTTTGTAATTTAAACGCCTTTTTTTAGTGAGCAAAATTAAACAATCCTTATAAACCAATTTTTTACTAACCAATCAGATCCAACCAGTTTATTTTAAAAATAATATTGCTTTAGCTCAGCGTTGATAAGGCATATACTGGAAAAATTGTTTTTAAATTTTAATACTTTGAGTGACATGTCTGCTAACTTATCAAAAAATGATTTAATGGCTATTTTTGAAGAAATTAAAAATGAGCAGGCTACCCAGTTTCCTCTTTCTGAGCGATTCATAAAAAAATTGTTTAAACCCGCGGTGTTAGCAAAAGGTAAGTCGTATTATAAAAACGGCCAAATAAGTTGGTTAGAACATAATGCTGATTTTTCTGTTGTTGATTCTACTGTGCAAGGCGATAAGGGCATTGCGTTTAACCAACGAATTGAGATCAGTAAATTACCAACTGGCTATTCAGTCGACACTCACTGTACTTGTAATGTTAAAACTAAATGCCGCCATTTGGCTGCAATTTTGTTAAAGCTTAAAATTGAACACTCAGGTGAATACGGCGAAGACTATTTTATTAATGACTGGTTTAGCGAACTTAGCTCGCTTAAAAACACCGATCAAGCTCATCCATCACAAGTGTTACTGTTTGTATTAGATATTGAAAACGATAAAGTATTTTTAACGCCTAAAATTGCCAACTACGATAAAAATAATAATTATGCATTAGGTCGCAATTTAACTGAGCAACAGCTTAATAGTTTTGTAACCCCTAGCGACCTGCTAGAAAGTGATTTTAGATTATATAGCTGGATCCGCTCGCAAAATGCGGTCGGTAATATTGAACTCAAAGGTCAATGGGGCTTTAACGCGCTGCAGCAATTACTAGCTACAGAACGATTATTTTTACAGCGTTCGCGAGTACCTATAAAAGCGCAACCTGGCTTACCCCTAAATTTTGTTTGGGAAAAACAAAAAGAAGTCACCCAGTTAAAAATTCACCTAGATCAAATTCCTAATTGGGCATTAATTAAAACTACGCCGCCCATCTACTTAGATTTAGATAAATATAAGCTAGGCCGCATTCGCACGCCGCTCAGTGCTGACGAAATTGCTCATTTACAAACAATACCTGCACTTCACGATACAAACTTTGATCGAATTTATAAGCAGCTTGCTGATAATTTTGGTGCCGGTGTTATTCCCCATCCTACTAATGCACCAAGCATGCCTGTTAAGTCGTTGAGTAATGCCGTACTTAAAGTCAGCATGTCGGGCTCAGTAATGGCTATTTCGTTATCGTTTAAGTATAAAAATAAAAACTATTTAGCAGGTACAGCGCCTGAAAAACTAATAAACAGTGCATTTGAAAACACCGTTACCAACGAGCTGGTCAACTTAGGCTTTGATTTTTGTAAAGGGGGTTTACACAGCGAGTTTATTTTTAGTCAGGAATCGGCTATTCACTTACACTGGTTAGCGCATGAGGTGTTACCAAGCTTTAAGCAACGTGGCTGGCAAGTATCAATGAGCAAAATAAATATTGCCGATACTAAAAAGCAAATTTCCTTGCATGTAAACAGAGCTGCTGGGCATCAAATGCATTGCAAAGTTGTGCTTAACGATACCAAAGTGGCCACTTTATTTAATGTAAATAATAAACTGTTTGAATCGTTAAATCGTCAAAGCGAATTGTTTTATTACTACCCCGTTGGCCGTCAATTTGGAGTTATAGATAAGGCTGCGTTTAATTTATTAATTGAGTTTAAATTGCGATTTGAGTTTATTAAAACGCGCGACGAATTTAATATTCCACTTTCATACTTACCTGAATTAGTTAAGCACACAGCCATTAATGTTGAGCTACACGATCTGTCATTAGAGCGCTACCTTGATGAGCTAAGCAATGACGCGCTGTTATCGCCCAATATCGCCATTCATGGCTTACACGATTCTGTGGTGCTTAGAGAATACCAGCAAGAAGGCGTAGCTTGGCTTAACTTTTTAAAGCGTAATCAGCTAGGTGGTATTTTAGCGGACGATATGGGCTTGGGTAAAACTTTGCAGGTGATTGCTTATTTAGCCAGTTCTTATAATACTCCGCAGGCTGGCCCTACGCTTATTGTTTGCCCAACAAGCTTAGTGAGTAATTGGCAAAACGAAATTAACAAGTTTGCTAAAAACTTAAAAGTGACCACTATTTTTGGTGCACACCGTAATGATGCGTTGAAACACTTGGCACAAGCACAGTGTATATTAACCACCTATCCGTTATTAAAACGTGACATTGCTTATTATTCGCCACTGTATTTTGAAAACATTATTCTTGATGAAGCGCAGTATATTAAAAATGATACGGCACAGGTATCGCGGTTAGTTAAACGTTTGAATGCCGATTTTAAGCTTTGCTTAAGCGGTACCCCAATTGAGAACAATTTATTTGAATTAAAGTCGTTACTCGATTTTGCTATGCCTTCGTTGTTAGGTTCCCAGGCGCACTTTAAGCAGCACTTTCAAGGTCCTATTGAGCGCGAAAGTAACATTGAGCGTGCAGAGCAGTTAAAAGCGTTAATTATGCCGTTTATTTTGCGCCGGACTAAAGCCCAAGTAGCTCAAGAACTGCCGCAAAAAACGGAGCTTGTTAAAGAGTTTGAGTTTGAGCCTAAACAAAAAGACATGTACCAAGGCATAACACATGCGCTTGAAGAAAAACTCATTGATTTATTTGCCGAGCAAGGCGTACAAAAAAGTAAACTCGCTTTTTTAGAAGCTTTATTAAAGTTACGCCAAATTTGTTGTCATCCTAAACTCATTGAACCTGAAACTGAGGCAGCCAGTGCTAAATTAGAATGGTTATCGAGTCACTTACCTTTAATGCTTAGCCTTGGCCGTAAAGTGATTATATTTAGCCAGTTTACCTCTGCCCTTGATTTAATTGCCGAGCGTTTAAATGAGCTAAATATTAATTTTAGTATGCTAACTGGGCAAACGCGTCATCGCGATAAAGTAATAGACGAATTCACCAGTGGTAACACTTCCGTGTTTTTAATTAGCTTAAAAGCCGGTGGTACAGGGCTTAATTTAACCCAAGCCGACACCGTTATTCATTTTGATCCATGGTGGAACCCAGCCGTTGAAAAACAAGCCACCGATCGTGCTTATCGAATTGGGCAAACAAACCCAGTGTTTGTTTATAAACTAATTATGGCTAACTCTATTGAACAAAAAGTATTTCAAATGCAGCAAGATAAGCAAGCGCTTGTAGATGCATTATTTACCGAAAAATCAATGAGTTTTACCCAGTTTGACGAACAACAAATGCTGTCTTTAATTAAAAGCTAAAATAATTTTAAAAAATCATGACGAGTTTTTGAACTTATTTAAATTGTAGGCGTCTATTAATATGCTTGGTTAAATTGCAGTTTCTCCAAGCTTTCATGTTGATATCCCATATAGTAGTTACTAGACATAGTAATGATTAAGCCAGCCAGTAATGCGCTGGCTTTTTTTTGCTTTTAAAAATATTTATTTTTTTATTTAATTTATTTTGAACTAATCACAAATGGCTGGGTCTATTATTATGCTTGTAGTTGATGTGTTGTTATACAAGTTTCATGTTGATTTCCCTGTTTGATTACTAATTTAGTAATATTGAGCCAGCTTTATTAGCTGGCTTTTTTTATGCCTCAAATTCAACTTTTTTAAAATTATTTTGAACTAATTTAATCAGAGCGCGTCTACTATTATGCTTGTAGTTGATATGTTGTTTTACAAGTTTCATGTTGATTTCCCTGTTTGATTACTAATTTAGTAATATTGAGCCAGCTTTACTAGCTGGCTTTTTTTATGCGCTTAATTTAGTGTTTTACCCTACTGCTAAAGAGCGTTATTCGTTATGATGGCATGTCACTAAATTTTAAAAGTTTATTTTATGTTTACTTCGTTTTTATCCCATTTAGATTGGTTAAGTGTAAGTGCTGGAGCTATAACAGGCATGGCTATTTGTGGTGTTGTATCAATGCAATTAAGCAAAAAAATAAAGCGCCAAGTGAGTGAGCAGCAACAAGAGTTATTGTTATTACAAAGCCAGTATGAGCATACGCAAAATCAATATGCCTCTTTAGTGGAAGAGCACGACTTATTAGGGCTTACTCATCAAGAGCAACGTGATCAGGCGCAACATTTTAAAACGCGATTAACTGAGCAAGAAAAACAAAGCCAACTTTATAATCAATATTGGCGTAAAACCGAAGCCGAGCTAACCGCCCTGCGCGAGCAATACAATCTGCGCGATGTCGAGCTTAATAATATACGCACCACCCTTGAGCAAAAGCAGCAACATTTCAGCGAGCAACTCGCCCATATAGAGCAAAGTAAAGAAACGCTTAAAAAAGAATTCGAAAATTTAGCCAATCAAATCTTAGAAGAAAAATCGCAAAAATTTAAAACTCTCAATCAAGAAAGCATAGAGCAGTTACTCAAGCCGGTTCAAGGTGAGCTAAAAGGCTTTAGAGATAAAATGGAATCTATTCACGTTGAAGATTTAAAACAACGTGCAGCACTTAAAACCGAGCTATTGCATTTACAAGCCAAAAGCCAAGCCATTACCGAGCAGGCTGACAAGCTAAGCAATGCCTTACAAGGGCAAAAGAAAACCCAAGGTAATTGGGGCGAGTTAATGCTTGAAAACGTGCTTGATAGCGCAGGACTTCGAGCTGGCACAGACTATAAACGCGAAGTGTCGTTTAATACCGAAGACGGCCGTTTGCGCCCTGATGTGGTGGTGTATTTACCTCAAGGACGCCACTTAGTGATTGATGCAAAAACATCGTTAAATGCCTATACCCGCTACGTAAATGCCGAAACAGAGCTGGAATCTCAACAAGCGATTAAAGAGCATGTAAATGCCGTAACTGCCCGTATAAATGAGTTGGCCAGTAAATCGTATGACCGTTTACCAGGGATAAACTCGCCTGAGGTAGTTATTATGTTTGTACCGATTGAATCCGCCTTTGTAGAAGCACTTAAATACCAAAGCGACATTTACCAGCAAGCAATAGAAAAAAACATTTTGGTTGCTACCCCTACTACCCTGCTAACCAGTTTAAATATTGTTAAACAGTTATGGCGCTTTGAAGAGCAAACTAAATACTCAAAAGAGCTGGCTAATCGTGCTGAGCGTTTTTACAGTAAACTCAACGGCTTTTTAACCAGTATGGAAGGCGTGGGTAAACAGCTTGATAAAGCCAAAGAAACTTACGATAAAGCATTTTCTCAGTTATACCGTGGTAAAGGTAACTTAATTAAACAAGCCTCAGAATTTAAGGAGCTTGGTGTATCGGTGCAAAAAGAGTTACCTCAAGAAAGCGTTGAACGCGCTCACTTAGAGCTTGATGAATAAACACCACATATAATATTTGCGCACTAAGGTTGTGCGTTTATGTGGCTAGTTATTTACTAACTGCGCAGGCACTATAATAATATCTGTCCTTTAGGATTAACCACATGCAACGCCCAACTGTTTTTTTCATTTCTCATGGTGGCGGCCCAATGCCATTACTAGGTGATGTCAACCATGCAGAAATGCGAGCCTGTTTAGAACAGGTTGCCGCTACAATCCCAAAGCCTTCTGCTATTTTAATGGTCAGCGCGCATTGGGAAGCTCAACCAATTAGTATAACGGCGCACTCTTCACCGCCGCTTATTTACGATTACTATGGTTTTCCTGAGCAGGCGTACCAATTAACTTACCCTTGTACTGGCCAGCCGCAACTTGCTAATTTAGTACAACAAGCGCTCGCAACACATAATATTGACTCAAAACTCGATCCACAGCGTGGTTTTGATCACGGTATGTTTGTACCGTTAAAAATTATGTATCCAGAGGCCGATATTCCCTGTGTGCAAATATCCTTGCACCCAAGCCTTGATCCGCTGTTGCATGTTGAAATTGGTAAAGCGTTGCAAAGTATTGATTACGATAACTTATTAATTATAGGCTCAGGCTTTACCTTCCATAATATGCGCGCTTTTGGTGTTACCCAATCAAGCGATGTTAACCAGCAAAATCAGGCATTTGAAAATTGGTTGGTAAGCACAATCGCAGATCAAACATTAACCGAGCAACAGCGTGAACAGCAATTATTAGCATGGCAGCAAGCTCCAGCTGCACGCTTTAATCACCCTAGAGAAGAGCACTTGTTACCGCTACATGTATGCTATGGCGCTGCTATGTGTGCAAGCACTGAGGTATTTGAATTAAATATTGCCAATAAACGAGCCAGTATGTATTTGTGGCAATAATAAAAAACACGCCAGACTTTGCTAGGCGTGTTTTTTGGTTCTACTGTATTTATTACAGTGGTTAAGCGTAAGCAATTACCATTTCATTTCGCCTTTATGAACTTTAGCGCCAATGCTAAGAGCCATAGGTAATACAGCCTCTGGGTATGAGTTGGTCATTTTATCTATCAGCAGCTTACTGCTATCACTACTTTGCTTAGCGTGTGCAAAATCCTTTAAATACTGAATTGAAAAATCAATATTTGCAGCATCTAATTGAGTGCCTGCTTTCATATGCCCAGGGATCACCACGTCAGGGTTGAGTGCTTTCATTTCATTAAGTTGCTTTGCCCATGCATTTTGCTCTGCCTGAGTTTGTGCATCGGCCATCCATAAATGAACATTAGCGTATACAGCCACATTCCCTAAAATAGCTTTATTATCAGGTATCCATAAATAAGGACGATGATTATGCTCACCCTCTGTGCCACGAATTTCAATGGTATGGCCTTCTATTTTTAAGCTATTACCATTAAATACCTTAGGTACGACGGGGTTTTTTGGTGCGTTTTCACCCATTTTCGGGGTCCAGAAAGCAAGTTTACCTTTAAGCTTTGCTGCTATTTTTTGGTGCACTGCGGGCGTAGTAATAACCTCTGCCTCAGGAAAAAACTGTTGTAACACTTCAGCGCCAAAGTAGTAATCAGGATCGGCTTGGCTAATAAAAATAGTTTTTAATTGTTTACCAGAGTCAATTACTTTGGCGGCAATGCGCAGTGCATCTGCTTTGGTAAATCCGGTATCAATTAAAATTGCATCGGTACGGCCATAAACCAGTGTGGCGTTAACATGAAAGCTATTGCTGTCAGCGTTATACACATCAAGGGTTAATGGGGTTTCGTCTGCAATAGCGATATTACTGGCTAATAACATGCTTAATAAAAGCGTGCGTAGTTTCATGGTATTCTCATCATTGGTTGTTAATGCGAGCATAATAAAGGTTTGATATGTTCAGAAAAACAACCAATAATTAGCATCATTGTTTCATAAATCGTGCAAATACTATGGATAAACTCACCGCAGCGCAGGTTTTTGTGGATGTTGCCTACTCAGGCAGTTTTACTGCCACTGCCGATCGGCTTGAAATGTCACGCCCTATGGTTACTCGTCATATTGAGTCGGCAGAAGCTTGGTTAAATACGCGCTTATTGCATCGCACTACCCGTAAAGTAACGCTTACCACCGCCGGCGAGGCCTGTTTACCCGAAATAGAGCAATGGTTAGCACAGGCTAACCGTTTAGTTGAACAAACTAAAAGCCAGCAACAGTTGTCAGGTAAAATACGAGTAGCGACCAGTATGTCGTTAGGTTTTGCGCAATTAGCCCCTATATTTACACGCTTTATGAAACGTCACCCTAACGTGCAAATAGACATAGATCTTGAAGACTCAACCACAGATCTAATAGAGCAGCGTGTTGACTTAGCAATACGTATTGCAGCCAATCCTGATCCTTCGTTAATAGGTAAACCTATTGCCGAGTGTGAATCTATATTAGTGGCCTCAGCCGACTACCTTGCTGATTATCCGCCAATAACGACACCACAACAGTTAAGTGCTCATCAGTGTTTAGGTTATAAAAATTTCGACCGATATATTTGGCATTTACACAACGGGGATGAGTTTCAATCAGTTGATGTTAAATGCAATTTAAGTGCAAACGAGGCCACCACATTACTTCATGCAGCCATAGCCGGTGGTGGTATTTCAGTACAGCCTACGTATTTGGCAAATCAATATATACTTGATGGTCGCTTGCAGCGTGTATTAGCGCCATGGACATTAAACCCAATGAAAATATATGTGCTTTACCCTTCTCGTCAGCATTTATCGGCAACAGTAAGAGCACTAATCGACACGCTCAGTGAAGAATTTAAAAATCCAGCATGGTAATTAATTATAAAAGTTTGGGTTTAAACCATAGCTTTGTGCGTTAAGCATGCTGATATTCTGTAGGTTATTTTGTTACAGTAAATGTAATAAGCGCCTTAATCCATAAAGGTCAGCAGACCCAAGGAACAATAATAATGAATCTGATCAAAACATCGGGCTTGGCACTGGCCATTGTTGCAGGCTTAGGCTTGCAAGCATGTTCAAGTACCAGCATAACAACCAATAACAATGCAGCGATGAGTACCGTGAATAATCCATTAAGCCTAGCGCAAATTTATAAAGATAAAGAATTTAAAACCCAGCGTAGCACTTACTTTAAATGGCTAGACGATGGCACTGGCTACACCGTACTTGAAGAGCGCGAAAGCGAAAAAGAAAAAGCAGACGATAACAACGCCGATGACGAAAAAGAGCACGGCGTTAAAGGTAACGACATTGTATTTTACAATGCTGACGGCACAGGCCGTAAAGTATTGGTTGAATTTGAAAAGCTACTGCCAGAGGGCGCAGACGAGCCATTTGCAATCGAAAGCTATCAGTGGTCAAAAGACGGTAAATGGCTGATGGTATTTACCAACAGTGAGCAAGTTTGGCGTTCGCGCAGCCGCGGGGATTTTTGGTTACTTAACCTTGAGACTAACCAATTACAGCAACTTGGTGGTAAAGACGTTGAGCCAACTAAGTTAATGTTTGCTAAGTTCTCGCCAGATAGCTCAAAAGTGGCTTACGTACGCGACAACAATATTTATATGCAAGCGGTTGGTAGTAACGATGTAACTGCGCTCACAACCGATGGCAGTGCCACCATTGTTAACGGTAATTTTGATTGGGTATACGAAGAAGAATTTACTATTGCCGATGGTTTTCGTTGGAGCCCCGACAACAAATCAATCGCCTATTGGCAGCTTGATACCAGTGACGTTAAATTTTTCACTATGATCAACAACACTGACGAACTGTACCCTACCCTTAAAGAGTTCCCTTATCCTAAAGCCGGTGAAACCAACTCTGCCGTACGTGTTGGTGTGGTAAGCCTTAGCGACAAACAAACCCGTTGGGCTGAGCTTGAAGGCGATAACCGCGACCGTTATATTCCGCGTATTAGCTGGGCAGGCACTGGTAATGAATTAATGATTCAAGACTTAAACCGCCCACAAAGCCATAACAAAGTGTGGTTGTTTGATTGGCAAAAGCAGCAACTAACTAAAACTTTAGAAGACAAAGACGATGCGTTTATAGAATGGTTTTATAAAGCAAACTGGTCAAAAGACGGCGAGTTTTTTATTTGGCATAGCGAACGCGACGGCTGGCGTCATCTTTATCGTGTATCGCGCGATGGCAAAACTATTATCGACCTAACGCCAGGCGATTACGACATTATTGATATGCTGAGCATCAATGAAGACAAAAACGTAATGTATTTTATTGCCTCGCCAAACGATCCTGGTCAGCGTTATTTATACAGCACACCGCTTGATGGCAGCAGCAAACCGGTACGGGTAACACCTGCTGAGTTTGAGGGATCAAACAGCTACTACATGTCAAAAGATGCCTCATGGGCAATGCATACTTACTCAAAATTTGGTACGCCACCGACTAAAGAGATCATTAAAGTGAGCGATCACAGTAATGTAAAAACCTTAGTTGAAAATACAAAGCTCAAACAAAAGCTTGCTGAACAAAGCTTACCCAAGCATGAGTTTTTTAAAGTAAACGCGCAAGATGGCACTGAGCTTGACGGCTACATTATGTTCCCTGAGAACATGGATAAAAGTAAAAAATACCCAATTGTGTTTTACGTATACGGCGAACCATGGGGTTCAACTGTGCAAGACCGCTGGGAAGGTAACAGTTACTTATATAAATCGTTACTAACGCAAAAAGGCTTTATTGTGGCATCGGTTGATAACCGTGGCACACGTGCACCAAAAGGCCGCGACTGGCGTAAATCTATTTATAAAAAAATTGGCTCAATTACCGTGCAAGATCAAGTAGACGCCCTAGATGCCATGGCTAAACGCTGGGATGTAATAGACACCGACCGCGTTGGCGTATGGGGACACTCAGGAGGCGGTAGTTCAACTCTTAACTTATTGTTCCGCCATGGTGATAAATTTAAAGTAGGGATTGCCTCAGCACCCGTGCCGGACATTCGTTTGTACGACACCATTTACCAAGAGCGTTATGCGGGCAACCCAAATACCGATCCTGAGAGTTACGATAACACCTCGCCTATTACCTTTGCTAAAAACCTAACTGGTAAGCTATTACTTATTCACGGCACAGGCGATGATAACGTGCATTACCAAGGCTCAGAACGCTTAATTGACGAGCTTGTAAAGCATAACAAGCAGTTTGAGTTTTTCTCATACCCTAACCGCTCACACAGCTTACGCGAAGGCAAAGGCACCACTTTGCATTACCATACAATGATGGCTGACTTTTTTGAAAAGCACTTACTAAATAAGTAATCGCTTTAAAAAATAAAATACTAAAGCCGCACACTAATTGTTAGTGTGCGGCTTTTTTAATCAAAATGTAACGGGGGTTTACAAAGCGTAAGTTGGATAGAGTGCAACGAAACCCGACAATAATAAAAAATGACTTATAAACTCAATGTCATCTAAAATAGCGAAGGCTCACCATGTTATTAGCCATTTTTCAATTTCGATAACATCATCACGATCAAACACCATTAAACTTGAATGAGAGCGAGCATTAAAAGTTATTTTTTTTACTAACTCATTTTGTATAGATGAAAAGTAAGCCGGGGGGGATAGAGAGTCAACATCTGAGTTAATTAACAAAACAGGCTTTTTAGTCTCAGTTAATTTAGGCAATAAATTTGTTTCTTGAATGGTTACTCCTGCTTCAAACATTGCCTGGTTAACAATATTATCAATCTCGCTATGAAAAAAATGACTAAGCAAAGGCGATTTATAAGGTAAGTACTCCTTAGCTGCAACGTCAAAACTCATCATTGGGGCAAGTAAAATAGCAGCGTCAACATATTCTGATGATAATAAGTTACTTGCAGTAAGTGCTCCCATAGAATGGCCGACTACAACAGTCTGGTTATTTGGTTGATTTAAAAGTGATTCAGCAAGCAGTTCATTTAAAATGCCGTGCTCTTTTGCTGCAAATACAAATGCTTCAGTTGATTCACCATGGCCAAAAAGATCTGGAATAATAACGCTCATACCAAGCGCTCTAAAATAGATAGCTGAGGCCATCATTGCTTCTTTACTGCCCCCATAGCCATGAAGTAATAAAGCAGTGCCTTTAAAACGATTAAATGTATCTGGTGTCATTCTGTGTGAAATTGTATTTTCTACATTATTACCAGTTGCATGAAGGTTGTAATAAACAGAACTCTCTTGCGAAAATTCGGCTGCTTGATAAGGTTCAGCAGTCAGATATGTAATGCATTGAGTGGTACTAAAAGAGCAAAATTTTTGTTTTTCAAAGCCAATGTCGCTAGGTTTTGCTTTTATAAACTGTGCTTCAGAAAGATAGATACCGGGGTTTGACATGACGTAACTGCCAATAGAAGTACAGCCAGACAAAGAAAATATATAAAGTGTAACTGCTAATAGTTTGGTGAAATTTTCCATTTTCGCTTCATTAGTTAAACTTGAACATCAACACTTTAATTAAGCAGATAACGTCCTATGAGGTGGAGGAGGTTTTAGCCGTTAGTTAGGCATTTTTTTATTATTTCAAAGTACCTTAACAGTATCTTCTATCCACCTCAATTTTCTCGAGTAAATAAATCTGTTTGGTATTAGGTAGACACTTGCTTATTAATCAAAACCCAAATTTAGTGCTTAGTTACGACTTTGAGTTACTTTTTTATCTAAGTTTTATGAATTTAGGTAATTGAAAATTTCACTCTCTTTTTAATCAAAATGGTGTGAGGGGTTTACAGCTGAGGTCAAAGGTTAAAGGAACAAGGTCAAAGAATTTTAGTTACGGTAAGTTGGGTAGAGTGTAACGAAACCCAACAAAGAAAGGCGGCTTTGCTCAATAGCAATGCGCTAAAGGCTCAACAGGTAATAAGTGAATCGTTTAATACTAAACATGGCTTGGAATTAGAGTCGTATTAAAAGAGTAGCATCCATGCCACTGCAAGTGCGATATTAATAAAAATTAAGAGCTTGGTTGCGAAGGTTGATACTTATTAATGAGAATGTGCTGCAAACTTTTAAGTGCCCGCTTTATCGCTTGCAGCATACTTCTTCCTTTTGTATTTACATTAATACTGGGTAGCCCAGGCAAAAGAATATTAATTTTGCATTGCTGCAAAGTGCCGTGGCGCTCACTCGAAAGATCATTTATTTGAATCTCAACTTTACGAATATTTAAAGCATGTTTTGCCAATTGGCTTTTTATCAACTTCAAAAGCGACATCTTTTCACTTGCGTTAATTATCTTGTTTTTAACTGTAAGTTTTAGTTTCATGCAATTACACCTTTTAATAGTAACTATGTTGCAGGCATGACAGTAATCTACTAACTTAGTAGCAAAGGAAAAAGCTGATTATTTCTTACTTTATAACAGGTATTTTCGAATGATTACCAACATTAACTACAATCACTTATATTATTTTTGGCAAGTAAGTAAGCACGGCAGTATTGCAGCGGCGAGTAAAATACTTAATTTAACGCCGCAAACGGTCAGCTCGCAAATTACTAACTTAGAGCAACGACTAGGAAAACCGCTATTTATTCGCCAAGGGCGGGGCCTACAGTTAACGGAGTTTGGCCATGTAACTCAGCAATACACCAATGATATGTTTGCTATTGCTCACGAATGGCTAGAAACCACGCAAGGTGATACCACGCAATACTCACGAACGTTAAAGGTCGGTATTTCAGACGTGTTGCCTAAATCACTGGTGTCGAAGTGGCTAGCGCCTTTAATTAATAACGACCGTATTACCAACTTGCACTGTATTGATGGCCAACAAGATGAACTGCTGGCACAAATGGCGATTCATAAGATCGATTTAGTGTTAGCTGATAAACCACTCGATACTACCTTGTCATTTAAGGCGTTTTGTCATGAAATAGGCAAAAGCCAAATCGCTCTTTTTGGTAACGAAACATGGCATTCGCAATTACATAAGCAGTTTCCGCAGTCTTTAAACAACAAGCCTTTAGTGCTCCCCGCAAAAGAAAGCCCCGTCGCGCGTGCTATTTATTATTGGCTGCAAGAGCAAGAGATTGAAATGACAATAGCAGGCCATGTTGACGACAGCGCATTAATGAAATCACTCGGTGAGCAAGGGTTCGGGATATTCCCTGCGCCTATTTTGGTAAAAGCCGAAGTGGAGCGCCATTACGGCGTAAATTACATTGGTACAATTGATAATGTTTATCAGCATTATTATGCCTTTACACCCGACAGACTCATCAAAGACAGTATTTATGACGAATTTATAAAGCACGCGCAAATGACGTAGATTTTAGTTAATCGCTTTAAGATTGACGGGCGTCGCGGTGCGGGGTACGGACCTAAAACCTTACAGTTCAAATAAGTATATTAAAAATATTAATAAAGCGATAAAGAATACCGGAGTGAGCAAATAAAATATGATATTGGCTACAATTTTATTGTTATCTCTAAACTTTAATACTTTTTGGCGTGCGGCAATTAAGGCTGGGAATGTAATAAACCCTTGTATACCGATAGCTAAAGTAATAGTAAGTTGCATGATAATAATTTGCCAGTATTGCTCTGGGTCATCAATTAATGATGCTTGTTGATAGTCGCTGCCCGTCGTTCCAAGCTGATGAGCAGTTCCTGTAATTAACCCTATAATAGGTGATATCAAAAAGAACAAAGCAACACTTAAGATTGTTTTATCAACTTTATCCCTTAATTTAACTATTTTCATAGCATCCTTGCCTTAAAGTTTTTTATTTCAAAATATACTCGCAAGCAAGCCTGCGAACTTTAACCTTATCGAGTAAACATATTGATTGCCATTATTATTAATAAGCCGGCAAATATTTTCTTTATGGTTGAAACTGGCAAATAATGGGTGGCTTTAGCACCGAGTGGCGCGGTAAACCATGAGGTGCATACAATACCCAATAAAGCGGGCAAATACACAAAGCCCGCAAATCCTTCTTTTACGCTAAATAACTGGCTACCAGAGCTGATATAACCCAGTGATCCAAACAACGCTATCACAATGCCTGAGGCCGATGCGCAGCCAATGGCTTTTTTCATATCAACAGAAAAAAACGTCAGTAACGGCACCAATACTGCCCCGCCGCCAATACCTATCATGGCAGACAAGCCACCGGTTATGGTCGTATAAACACTCAGCAACCCTTTGTTTGGCAACGGGCGCGCTATTGCTGAATCACTCTTACCTGAAAAAATCATTTTTAATGCAATTAACACCACACTTACAGCAAATACCAAACGTACCACATGCTCAGGTAACAGCGCGGCCATAAAGCCACTAATGAGCGCGCCAAAGGCAACGCCCGCCATCACCCAAGGTGCAATATCCCACGGTACATTGCCATTTTTATGATGCGCAATAGCCGACGAGGTCGAGGTAAATAAAATAGAGGCCAGCGAGGTCGCAATGGCAACCACCACTACTTGTTCAGGTGGCAAAGCATTAAAGTGCAGTAATATCATGCTGAGTATGGGCACAATCACTAGCCCGCCCCCTATTCCTAATAAGCCTGCTAAAAAACCAACACCGCTACCTAATATGGCGCAGTATATAATTAACACTATTAAATCACTCATTCCTTTTGTCTCTTCTTATGTTGTGGAAAGTTCTGCGGCGGTGAGCTGCTTAATAAAGCGCTTAAGCTCACCTAAGTTTATTCGAGTATATCAACAACCGTTTATGCAAATTGGACTTTAAGTACTTATGAGCATTGAATAATACTCACGTTTTGTATGAATAAATCACAACACCCGTAAAAACATCTAGAAATCTAGACTTCTAAAGTGGGTTTTGTCTGAGTGGGAGCGTCTACTAGCCTAATTTATCCATTCAACTTTGTTAAAGAATGAATCTGGCTCATGTTTTACCTGAAATAATACCGTTTTTCTTCATGCTACATAGCGCGTATAAATTTATTAACTCTGCAAAGCACCATTACAGTTATCCCGTTAGTTTGGTTTTAACAGCGAGTAATGTGTCATTGATAAAAGCAGTAACAACTCAAATTGAAAGGATACGGCTATGAGCACTGATCTTACATTTACTATTAAAAGCACTAACTTGGATGAAAACTACCATCCGTCAAATAACACACGAATTACGACCAATTTCGCTAATTTAGCTAGGGGTGAAAGCCGCCAACAAAACCTGCGTAATACCCTAAAAATGATCAACAATCGTTTTAATGCACTGGCCAGTTGGGATAACCCACAAGGGGATCGTTACGAGATTGAGCTCGAGATCATTTCGGTTGATTTAGATATTACTAGCAGTGGCCAGGCATTTCCGTCAATTGAGGTATTAAAAACCAATATTATTGACCGCCAAACCAACGAGCGAATAGAAGGCATGGTGGGTAATAACTTTTCATCGTATGTGCGCGACTACGACTTTAGCGTGTTATTGCTTGAGCATAACAAAAGCAAACCGCAATTTAGCATTCCCGATAACTTTGGTGACTTACACGGCAAGTTGTTTAAATGCTTTGTAAACTCAAATACCTATAAACAGCACTTTAAAAAGCCACCGGTTATTTGTTTAAGCGTGTCTGATAACAAAACCTATCAGCAAACCGAAAATCTACACCCTATTTTAGGCGTAGAGTATCAGCCTAATGAGTCGTCGTTAACAGAGCAATACTTTAAAAAAATGGGCTTACAAGTGCGCTACTTTATGCCACCAAACAGCGTTGCACCATTAGCGTTTTACTTTTTTGGTGACCTACTTAACGACTACAGCAACCTTGAACTAATTAGCACTATTAGCACCATGGAAACGTTTCAAAAAATTTATCGTCCAGAAATTTATAACGCCAACGCCGCCGCAGGTAGCCGTTATAAACCGAATTTAAAAAATGACGATCATTCGTTAACGCAAATTGTGTATGACCGCGCAGAGCGAGGTCAATTAGCGGTTGAGCAAGGCAAATTTACCGAGCAGCACTTTATTAAGCCTTATCAGTCAGTATTGCAGGAGTTCTCGGCAAGTATCGCTTAATCACACAACAAAATTAAAGGCAGCATTTATTATGAAAAAACTATTACCTACATCATCAGCAGGCAGCTTGCCAAAACCGTCATGGCTTGCTGAGCCCGAAACCTTATGGTCACCGTGGAAATTACAAGGCAGTGAGCTGGTAGATGGCAAACACGACGCCCTGCGTATTTCCCTGCACGACCAACAAACCGCAGGCGTAGATATAGTCAGCGATGGCGAACAAACCCGTCAGCACTTTGTAACCACCTTTATTGAACACTTAAATGGCGTTGATTTTGAAAACCGTAAAACAGTTAAAATTCGCGACCGTTACGACGCCAGCGTACCCACAGTGGTTGGCCCTGTGTCTCGCACTAAATCGGTATTTGTTGAAGACGCCAAGTTTTTACGCCAGCAAACTAGCCAACCAATTAAATGGGCCTTGCCAGGGCCAATGACCATGATCGACACCCTGTATGACGATCACTATAAAAGCCGTGAAAAACTAGCGTGGGAATTTGCTAAAATACTCAACCAAGAAGCCAAAGAGCTAGAAGCCGCTGGGGTTGATATAATTCAATTTGATGAACCCGCTTTTAACGTGTTTTTTGACGAGGTGAACGACTGGGGCATAGCCTGCCTAGAGCGAGCTATAGAAGGGTTAAAATGCGAAACCGCCGTGCATATTTGCTACGGCTACGGCATTAAAGCCAACACCGATTGGAAGAAAACCCTTGGCACCGAGTGGCGACAATACGAAGAAGTATTCCCTAAGCTGCAAAAATCGAATATTGATATTATTTCGCTCGAATGCCAAAACTCACATGTACCTATAGAGCTACTCGAACTGGTGCGCGGTAAAAAAATAATGGTGGGCGCAATCGATGTAGCCACCAATACTATAGAAACCCCTGAAGAGGTGGCCAAAACTCTACGCGAAGCACTTAAATATGTAGATGCCGACAAACTCTACCCATGCACCAACTGCGGCATGGCCCCCCTACCCCGCGATATTGCAAACGGCAAACTCAACGCTCTTAGCAAAGGTGCAGAGCTAGTACGTAACGAACTATTAGCAGCGAATGTCGCTTAATTTTTAGTTATAGCTGCTACAAAAAAGCCACACTTT
Organism: Pseudoalteromonas sp. meg-B1; assembly: GCF_003173795.1. Taxonomy (GTDB): domain Bacteria; phylum Pseudomonadota; class Gammaproteobacteria; order Enterobacterales; family Alteromonadaceae; genus Pseudoalteromonas; species Pseudoalteromonas undina. The sequence goes on from NZ_QGQU01000002.1 coordinate 238,416, forward strand.
AACACATGTTGAGGTGTGGCTTTTTTAATCAAAATGTCATGGGGGTTTACACAACGAGGTGAAAGGTTAAAGGCAAAAGGTGAAAGGTGAAAGGTTTTAAGTTAGTTGAATATTGGTTGGGTTGAGTGCAACAAACCCAGCAAAAATAATTAAACCTAACCAAGCCGCTAGGTACTATGGATTGAGTGGAAAGTGCCCCATTTGCATGCTGTCAGGATCTATAATTTCTGAAGTCAAGATTTGTCCCCTTTTGCTTAATAGTGTGGGTGAAGAGCAGGGGGCAGGTGATACTGAAGGGCATATACTGCATAGCAGTAATGATGGTACTTCAAAAGACAGTAAATCTAGAGATGCCACAGAGAATGAAAAAAGCAAAATTGTTGTACGTGCTAAAGCTGAAAAAGCTAGAATAAATGATCTAGTTCAAGAGTTAAGATCTGAAACAGGTGAAAAGTATGAAACAGCAAAGAGTAATTATGGTTTTGTTGATAACAGCGAATTTAAAACTACCGCTGATCTCTTAATAAAAGATGCTGGGAAAATAGATGCAAAACTTAGTGAAATTATTAAAAACCCATCATCTATTAAAGTAATTGATACAAATGATGTAGGATTTGAAGGTACTTATAATATAATTACTGTTGAGATATCAATGACTACAACTTATTTAAATGGTAGTTCAGTGAGTGGTCTTATACACGAGATTTCACATTCATTTGGCGGGGAGCACCCGAATGGAGGTTACCATTTTAATAAAAAGGAGATTAGTATTCGTGCTAATAATGCTCGGTATCGCCCTTTTTATACAGACACTCAGGCGTTAGACAGTCAAAGGTTAGATAGAGCTGCTCTATATAAAAATGTTTATACACTTGATTTTGTGATCCAAAATAAGAGGTTATAAGTGATTGATAAATTAATACTGTTGGGGGGTGCTATTTTATCATCTCACACTATGTCTAGCATGGCTGCTGAACATAGTGTTGATTTGTATAATAAGGTCTATATTGATGTGACTTGTTCAGTGGTTAAAGGCATTGCTACTTTAAAGTTTCACAATATGACTGGCACCTATGTAAATATAGAAGGTGCAAATGACAAGTTCGGCATTTGGGAGTCGGATGCCATTAAAGTTGTTCAAAAGAAATCATATTCAGAGCATTACACACGTTGGGAATATGCTAGAAAGAACAAGTTTTCTAGTTATGAAGGTAATGACCCTATATCGAGTTTAGTCCTTGCTCCATATTCAAAGCGAGAGTTTGATGTTTTTTATGATAAAGAATTTGAATTAAAATCAGGCGACGAATACATGTTATACCTAACATTTTCTGCTTATATAAATAGTTATCCTCTCGACTTTAAAGTCTTTAGGTCCAACAGGCTTTTGACCTCAAGCGATAATTGCTACTGATAGAATTAAAAAGAGGTGAATAGGGTCACCCATTAGAAAGTTCCGATCAAGCAGGCAGCTGTGTTTTCTTGATCTTTTTATTCAAAAAGCCAAGTGTTCTTATTATTTAAACTCAATTTAAATATGACTACGCACCTAGTAATGACGTCGACTGGTGTGAATATACACCAGTCACCCATATGAATTTAGGCGGTTAAGCATCGTTGATGATTAGTTAAGGCCCTTGGCTTTCGCTCCGTCGCCAGAGTCAAATCTTGACTTCATACATTAAATTTATTGACTGACCAATTATTCTTATTTTAATTATCAGGTAAAGTCTAAATCAATAAGATAATTAAGTAACCTCCTACTTTTAGCTATTACTTAATTAGATTTATAACTAGTCCTTATAAATTCAACAACTCTTCTACCCATTCTAAAACGAGGCGAGTATTTCGGGTTTGAAAGCGCTGCTTATTAGGTATGTAGTAGCAAAAGTCAGATTCAACTACGTGGGTATTAAAGTTTTTAAGTAACTCGGTGTCTAATAATCGTTGTACTAGCGTGGTTGAGCAAAAAACCAGTCCTGAGCCTGCCATAGCTTCTTGAATACCAAATAGCTCTTGGTCAAATGTTTTAATACTAAATAACGCAGGATCTAAGTTGTTTTGAGTAAGCCATTGTTTAATTGGAGGCTCACTTAGCGCGTTGTTTTTCCATTTAGTGGTATAGAGCGTAACTGGGCCGTTTTGCCATGGGATATCCGCGGCTTTGTATGAGCCGAATACGTTAAATTGTTCGGTTTTTATAATGTCATCAGCGTTTATATTGCGTTGCTGGCCAAAGCGAACCGGTAAGGTGTGTAATTGCTTATCAATGGCTTCACTGGTTGATATATCCACTTCAAGATTGGGCTGACTTTTTGATAGCTGCTGTAATGCGGGTATTAAACGCAGTGCGGCCAGTGATGACGTAGTGGTTATTTTAACGACGGTGCCTTTGGCTTGTACGGTAGCTAGCGCTTGGTTAATAAGGTTAAAGCCATTGCTTGTTGCTTCACTTAAATATTCACCAGTGGGGGTAAGAGTGATTTTTCTAACCTGGCGGTAAAATAAATCCACATTTAAACGGTTCTCAAGGTTATTTATATGATGCGAAATCGCGGTTGGGGTGAGCGATAGTTCATCCGCGGCGGCTTTAAAACTGCCTAAACGCGCCGCAGCTTCAAAGGCTTTAAGTGCTTGTAGTGATACTTGCATAGGGGATTATTCACACCAAATAGAATTAACTTATAGATGAGTATAACTTATTTATAGTTAAGGTTTACTCGTTTGTGAAATATGCCTGTTAGTAAGATGATTAACCTACATTTACTAATAGGATAAACAGTATGACTACCCTACTTCACGTTGATGCAAGCGTAAGAGCTGTTAAAAACGACAACCCAGAACACGATTCAATCTCTAAAAATATTGCTAAGCATTTTATTGATAGCTTTGCAAAGCGCCAAGCTATAGATGAGTATTTTTACCGTGATGTTGGTGTGAATCCTCCGCCTTTTATTACCCAAGACTGGATAGGCGCAGTATTTACACCTGATGATAAAAAGACTGCTGAGCAACATCAGTTACTGGCCTTGTCAGACACATTAATCGCTGAAATTGCCGCTGCCGATATTATTGTGATTTCCTCGCCTATGTATAACTACGGTATGCCCGCACAGTTAAAAGCATGGTTTGATCAAGTAATACGTATTAACCAAACTTTTGATTTTGATCTTTCCCGTGGGGATTTCCCACTACAGCCTTTGCTGAACGGTAAAATATTAGTTGTGATCACCTCAACCGGTGAGTTTGGTTTTGAGCAAGGTGGTATACGTGAGCATATGAGCCATTTAGTGCCGCACTTACGTACGTTGAGCAAATATTTAGGCGTGAGCACCATTCATGAAATTGCCTCAGAATATCAAGAGTTTGCCGATGTACGCCATCACCAATCGCTCGATAATGCTTATAGTCAAGCAGCAGTACTAGGGGGGCAGTTAAGTAATCAATAATATAAAAATACCGCATTTACCTTGCGGTATTTTTAACGAAACCGCTGCCTGTTTACAGTGTTGAGATGAAAAGCTGAGGCTGAAAAGATGACCATAATAAGCTTTTATTGTCAGCTAGGTGTTTATACCCTACAAATAGTTTAGGTTCCTCCTTGATGTTATTTTAATATTTACTTTTTATACTTCTAAACCTCATTTAGCCCTTGCATATATAACTGACTAAGCTGAGTAACAGAGATTTCTGGCGTTGCTGAGTCTTGTGATGGTTGCTGAGTAAATATTTGCTTAGCCACTTGTCGTCCAATTTGCTGTGCGGTTGTGGTTTTATTTATTCGCGTTTCATAAAATCGCTTTAAAACGGTTTCGAGCTGCTCACCTTTATTAAGTATTTGAGACAAATGCCATACATCTTCAAGTGCTTGGCTGGCGCCTTGTCCAGATGTAGGTAATGGGGCGTGGGCTGCGTCACCGATAATCAGTAAATTTTCATTATGCCAATATGGAAGTGGATCTAAATCATGTACAAATAGCTGCTTTATGCTGTTTTGTTCGCTGTAATTAAATACTGTTTGGATTTTTTCAGGCCAGTTTTTAAAGCGCAAACGCATTTCATTATACCAATCGTCTATTTGTTTGGTTTTGTCTATTTTACTTGGCCAAGCAGCAGCCCAATAACAAAAATTATTTGCCACAGGCACTATGCCAAATCGTTCTGTTTTGTTGCGGTAGTCGTGAATGCTTTGGTTAAATGCAGCTAAGTCCATTTTGCTAATGCCAATGATGTTGATGAAGCCCTGATATTTGGGAAGTACAGTATTGGGGTAAAGAAGTTCGCGAGCTGCTGAATGCATACGCCCATCGCAGCCTATCACTAGGTCAAATTGTTTTTTTAGTTGATGAATATCCTCAGTATTTATAGAGCGATTAAAATGAATTGTCGCGCTCAGGCTTTTGAGCTCACGAGCTAAAATACTTATTAAATCTCGGCGCAAAATAGTGATCGTGGGAAAGCCGCTTGTTGAATTAAGTGCTTTAATATCAAACTCAGCGTGTTGTGTATCAGCGCGGCTAAATTGGCGCATAAAGCTTGGCTGACCACCTAGTTGGCTAAACTTATTGATTAAACCCATTTGCTTTATTACAAACATAGCGTTTGGCCACAGGGTAACCCCTGCGCCTATTGAGGAAAAATGACTATTCCTTTCGTATATGGTCACTTTTATGCCTTGTTTTCTTGCAAAAATAGCGAATGCTAAACCTGCAACCCCGGCCCCAATAATAGCTATATGATTAACCTTACTCATTTGCTTATTCCATATTGTTGAAAGACACAATGATTATTTCAAAATCATTTATTGGGATAAATGTGCTACTGTTGGTTTGTTAATCCCATATTGTGAGGTAATGGTGCTAGAGAATATTGATATGCAATGGCTGTTGAGCTTTCAAAAAGTATACGAGCAGCTAAGTTTTAAGCGAGCAGCAGAGCAACGCCAATTGCCAACCTCTAACATTAGCCGACATGTTGCTTTATTAGAGCAAGCCTTAAATATTCGATTATTAGAGCGCACAACTCGTAAAATGACAGCAACAGCGGCAGGAGAGCAGCTTTATCATAGCTTATCCCCTCTTATTATGGCGATGGGTGATGCGCTGAAAGAAGTTCACCAAGTGGGTGATTCGATAGCTGGGCATCTTAAAATAATTACACCTGATCTCCCTTTCATGGCTGAAGCTATAGCTGATTTTTGCCACAAACACCCTAGAATAAAACTGAGTTGCGATACTCAGCTCAATCCTGCAGAGGGATTACTTGAGGGGTTTGATTTGGTACTACGTTTTAGTCGTGGGTCATTAGAAGATTCTGGCTGGGTTGCTAAAGAGTTGCTGCGTTGGCCAAGTTATGTGGTGGCTGCACCCTGTTTACTTGAAAAGTACCCTACTCCAGAATCAATAGATAAACTGAGTAAGTCTCCCTGTATTACTAGTTTATCTGTATTACAAGGAATGCCTTGGCGATTCAAAAAAGCAGGGGCTATTAGTGTCGTATCCAGCTATAAGGTAAACAGCGGGCAAATGGCAAAAGCTGCAGCACTAAAAGGATTAGGATTTGCAATACTCCCCTTGAACGCTTGCCTTACGGAGTTAGAGCAAGGCGATTTGGTTAAAATTAACTTGCCTGATGAGCCCGAGGATTTAGTTTTGCATGCACTTTATTCAGGTCGAAAATACCCTTTAGTGAAAGTAACCGCTTTTTTGGATCATTTGCAGAGTAACTACTGTCAGCTGTTCATATAAATACATACCCTTTCTAAACTCTCCTCCAAAAGAAACGAAAGAGCCAATTTACCATGCGCTATTTTTAACCAAACCGTAACGGGGGTTTACAGCAAGACTTAAAACGCGGGTGCTGTTACTATACTTTATTAACTGATAAGGTAATTAATACAAAGCAATAAAATTGCGTTTTAGTAACGATTTAAACAGGAGTCATTAATGGCAACTACACTGGCGTTTGATGTATACGGTACGCTTATAAACACTCATGGCGTGGTGTCGTTACTTGAAAATATGATTGGTGATAACGCGCACGCATTTTCAACTACCTGGCGTGAAAAGCAGCTTGAATATTCGTTTAGACGCGGATTAATGCAAAACTATGTGCCGTTTTCGGTGTGTACTGAGCAGGCACTTAATTATGCGTGTTTACTGCACAAGGTAACTTTAAGCGATGAGCAAAAAGCACAGTTGTTAGCCCGATATAAAACCCTACCCGCATTTGATGATGTTAAAGCAGGGCTTGAGAGCTTAAAAGCACAAAACTATCGGTTATTTGCGTTTTCTAATGGTGCGGCCAGTGCGGTAAATACCTTGCTCGAAGCCGCAGGCATAAGTGAGCTTTTTGAAGGCGTAGTGAGCGCCGATGACATTAAAACCTTTAAACCCAACCCCGGTGTTTATAGTCATTTTTTACGTCAGGCACATTCAACCGGTGCTAATACGTGGTTGATATCGAGTAACCCGTTTGATGTTATTGGGGCGTTATCGCATGGTATGCGTGCTGCGTGGATACAGCGCTCAAGTGAGGCTATTTTTGATCCTTGGGAAATAACGCCTACAACAACGGCGTGCGATTTACATGATTTAAAAACCAAGCTGGCAAGTAATAACCAGTGATTTAGTTGGCAGGTATTAAATTATAGGGATTGGAGGGCTAGGTTTGCGCTTACAAACCTAGCCGTTTTTTAGTCTTTAATTGCAATGGCAATTTCTATTTCGTTACTGTTTTTATAATACTCAAAATCACTGGTGTAAGTACGTTCATAGCGGCAATCGTCTGAGCTGAAATATTGCCAAATTTCGCCCCATAAATCGATTACTGCATCGGGCATTTCACCCTCACCTTTAAATACCAAATAACGCCCCGCTTGGGTGGTTACTTTTTTAGCTTCAGGGAGTTTAATTGATAAATTATCGCAGCAGGCAATTACGTCAAAATCACCAGTGAGATCGCTTTCGTAATTGGTATACACACCATACACTTTGGTGTTTTCTGTGAGGCTGTTGGCAAACTTTTCACCAAATTTTTGCCAAAGTTCAGCTATATTTGCAGTGCCAGCGTTCATTTCATTGGCGTTGCAGGTTCTTACTTTTAAGCCGATTAAGGTCTGACTAGCTAGTTGCTTTACTTCCATCATGACGTCCTTTAGCGTTAATATAAACACCAACGTAACAGAAAAACCGCCAATACTTTAAGTTTTGTATTAAATATTTCATAAACAGTGATTGTTTAGCTCAGCTGCGTGTTTTTTGCTCACATTTAAATAGGTAGTAATGGCTAAACATAGCTTTGCTCCCGCTAAAATAATTTACTTAGCTTTCTATTTTTTAAGTTTATTTTTTGCATGTAATGCTTGTCGTTTAATAGTGAAGTTTATCGATTTTAGTTAAAAATATACGACAAGCTTATTAGCTCTAATTTAAAAAAAGTTGCTATCTAATCTTTTTTCATTATTGTAAATGGAAATCATTATCATTAAGATCCTTGAACCTAAAAAGTGTACTCAAGGAATGTTGATGTGTCTCAATCTCAAGTGTTAAATATTAATACCATTGAAAAACAGGCTGTATTTGAACAAAGCGGCTTGCCCCCACAATTCAATTTAGAGCAGTTCATTAATTATCAGATAGCGTCATTGCAAGGGTTGTCGGCAGTTCAGCAAGCGATGGCTAAAGCCCAAAAGCCATTTTCAGGTGTGTCGGTAAATGCGTTAGCAGAAGTCGTAAACGATGTTGATTTATCACAGCCATTGGCTGACTTTCCGGCGGTGCTTGAAGAGCTAAAAGGCGTATATTTAGATCATGCTGTGTATTTTCATCATCCGCGTTATATGGCGCATTTAAACTGCCCTGTAACCTATCCTGCTGTGGTGGCCGAACACATTATTGCTGCTATTAATACCTCGGTAGATACGTGGGATCAAAGTGCAGGTGCGACGTTAATTGAGCAAAAGCTGATTGATTGGACATGCCAAAAAGCAGCATTGCCAAGCACTGCCGATGGAGTATTTACTAGTGGCGGCACGCAATCAAACTTAATGGCAATGTTGGTTGCTCGTGAAGTAGCAGTAAGCCGATATGCGCCAGAGCATCAGGTAAAACTTCAGGGCTTACCGGCTGTTGCATCGCGTTTTAAAATTTATTGCTCTGAGGTGGCCCATTTTAGTATTCAAAAAGCAGCGGCGTTACTGGGCTTAGGTTACAACGCTGTGGTGCCGGTGGCTACAAACAGCGAAATGCAAATGGATATGGAGGCACTTAAAACCGCCATAGCAACAAGCAAAGCGCAAGGCGATTTACCCATTGCAGTGGTTATTACCGCAGGCACAACCGATTTTGGCTCGATCGATCCAATCCATAATATTGCCATGCTGGCTAAAGAAGAGCAGCTATGGTGCCACGTAGATGGCGCTTATGGTGGCGGTTTGTTGGTGAGCGAGCACCACCGAAATGCGCTTAATGGCATTGAGTTGGTTGATTCAATAACGATTGATTATCACAAATCATTTATGCAACCGGTTAGTTGTAGTGCCTTTTTATTAAGCGATAAACGCCATTTTAGCCACATTACTTTATATGCCGATTATTTAAACCCATTAGCAGAGGCGGGAAATGGCACGCCTAATTTGGTTGATAAAAGCCTACAAACCACTCGCCGTTTTGATGCCTTAAAGTTATGGCTAACACTGCGCACCACTGGAGAAGCACCGCTGGGTCGCGCGTTCGATAAAGTTATTGGTCTTGCGCGCCAAACGCATATTGTACTTAACGACCATCCCGACTTTGAAGTAGTAAATTACCCCGAGCTTAGTGCCTTAGTATTTAGATTTGCCCCTGATGATTTAAAACATGACCTTGATTTACTCGACTCTTTAAACCTGCATGTACGACAAACGTTTTTACAAACCGGTGAAGCCATGGTTGCCCGTACAAAAATAAGTGGCCGCCATTATCTTAAATTTACATTGCTTAATGCGCAGTGCCAATTAACAGATGTACGCGCTGTTATTGAGCAAATTAGCCACATTGCATGGCAAACTTATAGGGAAATTGCATAATGGATAATCAACCTTACGATTTTATAGCTATTGGCCTTGGCCCATTTAACTTATCTTTAGCGTGTTTAAGTGAACCGCTCGAAGATGTAAAAAGCTTATTTTTAGAACAACGTAGTGAATTTGACTGGCACCCAGGAATGATGCTTGAGGGCGTTACATTACAAACTCCGTTTATGTCGGATTTAGTAACCATGGCAGATCCAACCAGCCAGTATAGCTTTTTAAATTATGCCAAATTAAATAATCGTTTATACCCGTTTTATATTCGCGAAAGCTTTTTTTTATTGCGCCGTGAATACAACTTATATTGCCAATGGGTTTGCTCGCAGCTTTCAAATGTTAACTTTGAACAAACAGTCACTCAAGTTGAGTTTTGCCCGCAAAGTGAGTGTTATACCGTTAGCTGTAACACCCCTAATGGCATACAACATTATGTGACTCGCCATATTGTTTTGGGCACAGGGCCTGCACCGTATATTCCTGATTGCGCTGTGCAAAGTAACTCAAATAACGTAATGCACAGTAGCGATTTTTGTCATCGGCTTGATGAATTAAAAGCGGCTAAACGGGTTACCGTGGTAGGGGCTGGACAAAGTGCAGCAGAAATTTACCACACCTTATTGCAGCAAGCAGTACCGCAAGGCTTGCAGTTAGATTGGATAGCACGCTCACCGCGCTATTTCCCGCTTGAGTATACTAAACTCACCCTTGAAATGACCTCTCCTGAGTATGTAGATTATTTTTATAATTTAAAAACTGAGCAGCGAGATTGGCTCAATCAAAACCAAAAAAATCTATTTAAGGGCATTAACGGCGATTTAATTAACGACATTTTCGACACCCTCTACGCACAAAGCCTTGATGGGCCAATTTCCACTACATTTAAAACTAACAGCAAGCTAACAAGCACTCAAAAAGTAGGTAAGCGTTTACTGACTGAGTTTTATCATCAGGAGCTTGAGCAGCCCTTTTCAATAGAAACCGACTTTTTAATTTGCGCCACGGGCTTTAAATATCAGCGCCCTGCTTTTTTAAATAATATTGCCCAGCAATTACCCCAAGATGAGCAAGGTCGTTATTTAGTAAGCCGTGAATATGCGGTAGATAGCGAACAAAAGCGTATTTTTGTACAAAATGCTGAGCAGCATACTCATGGTTTTGTAACTCCAGATTTAGGTATGGCTTGCTACCGTAATAGTATTATTTTACGTGAAATTTTAGGTTATTCGCCTTATCAGGTTGAGCAAAAAATTGCTTTTCAAAACTTTGATTTAAGTGATGTCACCCTATCAACACAACAGCAGAGTAGCGCCGCATGAGTCTTCGTTTAGCGCTAATTTTGCTGACGGTTATTTCGGTGGTATGCGATACCTTGTTGCTACCGTTTTATCCGCAATTTTTTGCTAGTGAATTTGCTATTAGTAACGCCACTCTAATCGGCCTCTTTGTGGCTAACTGTTGTATTACTGTGATGCTGGCTTTGCCGCTATGGGCTAAGGTCGCTAAAAAATACAATGAATTGGCTTTATGGTTAGTAACCCAAGTAGTAGCCGCTGGTTTTGGCCTGCTTTGCTACTTTGCGACCAATGTATGGGAGTTTTGGATTTACTACCAACTAATGTTGGTGCTAAAGGCAAGCTACCTACTTATTTACCCATTTGCACTGCGATTAGAGCAACAAACTAAGCATTTATCTATTATTGGTTTGTTTTCTGTATTGATGCATTTTGGTGCGATTGGTGGTGCTTTAATTGGTGGTTACTTCTTTAGTTTAGCAGAGCCACGCTATGCGTTATTACTCAGTAGTGCCGGTGACCTAGTTCAGGTTTTATTATGCGCCTACTTAATGTATTCATTAAAAACAGGTATTTATCAGCAAGCAATAGCGACTGAAAAACCGCGAGAACGTATTCCCTATTTTATATGGCAATTTTGCTTTTTAAGTGTAGTGGTATATTTTAGCGCGTTTTTAATTCGTCCCTTCTTTACAACTCATTGGCAAGCATTAAACGCACAAAGCAGCACGTTGCAAAGTGCTGTTGTATACGCCATTCCTGCTTTTGCAGCGCTTGTTATGCTGGTTTTTAACCATTTCAGGCAGCATTTACCACTTCCAACATTAAGCCGCACGAGCACTTTGTTATGTGCACTTATTTTGGGGGCGTTTGGGCTTTATTTACAAGCGCAGGAGTCGGTGGGGTTAGTGATTTTATCACGTGTTTTATATGGCTTTGCGCTATTCCAAGTGATGGTACTGCTAGAGGTAATGCTATTTGCTAAAAGTGAGCCTGCACATTACGGCAGCGACTTTGCCAAAGTGCACATTGCTCAAAACATCGGGGTTATTTTAGCGTCGTTACTAGTGGGTATGAGCGTAGAGCATCTTTCAACAACGGTTGTGTTTTACTTTGCTGCCATTGGCTTTGCAAGCCTTGCCTTTATTCTGGTTTGGCGGGTTAAGGCTGTTGCTCGAACTGCGCGTTCAGCGTCTTAGTTTTTAAGATTTATTGGAGTTTTTATGTATTTTTCATCTTTTGTAAGCACCCTACAGCATACCGGCAAAGTGACGATGCGGTTATTACAACAAACAGATATGCCAACAGTTTGCTATTGGCTTAAGCAACCGTATGCGCACTTTTGGGGTATGCAGCAGCAAACCGAGCAACAAATAACTAAAGCGTATCAAGATATTATTGATACGCCTCATCATCAGGCATACGTGATCGAGCAAAATAATAACCTATTGGCTTTAGTTGAGCTTTATAGCCCTGAGCACGAAAGCTTAATGAAAGCGGCGTACGAGGTGGAACCTAATGATGTGGGTATGCATATTTTATTAGCGCCTAACACGGCACCTAAGCGCCATTTTAGTTTTGAAATGATGCAGTGCGTGCTGCAAAGTATTTTTGCTCAAAACAGTGCCGCCCGTGTTGTGGTTGAGCCCGACATTGCTAATAGTAAAATCCATACTTTAAATAAACGTTTGGGATTTGTTCACACCCAGCAAATTCAACTAGGCGAAAAAGCCGCTTATTTAGGCTTTTGTAATAAAGCAGCCTTTGATAGGCACAGCCAACTATTTACTGATTCGTTAGCACCTTTGCAAACTGATTACGTGATACAGCCACATTGGCAATGGGCAAATCGGCATTTACAAGCTAAAGCACTGACTGAGCTCGTGCACGAGCGTTTATTGGCTGCAGAGACAACAAAGCAAGGCTTTAAAGTGAATGTTGAAGGCGGTTACTTTATTTTTAATGGCCGTGCTATGGCACTGAATCATATAGATATAGACGAGCCAAGCCTATGCTTTTACAACCTTAACGAAGAGCTGCAGCCGCTAGATGTGTTGCACTTTTTTAGTATGCAAGGGCCTGCGCTAGGTTTAACGGGTAAGCGCCTTGCCACCTACCTTGAAGAGCTAAATGCTACTTTAGCCAGTGCGTGCTTCAAACGCGAAAATAACACCTTAACAGCGGCGCAGTTAGCTAATTTAGGGCTGCAAAAAATAGAAGCCGCAATGAGTGAAGGGCATCCTGCCTTTGTTGCTAATAATGGCCGCATTGGTTTTAGTAAAGCTGACTTTTTACGTTATGCGCCAGAAGTAGGCAAACCGTTTAAAGTACTGTGGTTAGCAGCGCATAAAGCGGTATGCGACTTTGCCCATAGTGAATACTTTGCCGATTACCCAAGCCATATAAGTGATGAGCTAGATTTAACCACCCGAGATGCGTTTAACCAAGCGCTAAAAGCTCAAAACCTAAACCCCGATGATTACTTACTCATTCCTGCTCACCCTTGGCAGTACCAACACAAATTGAGTGTGGTATTTGCAAATGAGTTGGCAAATCAGCGATTAGTGTATTTAGGTGAAGGTGACGATTTATATCAAGCGCAACAATCAATTCGGACCTTATATAATTGCTCGCACCCGCATAAGCCGTATTTAAAAGTGGCGTTGTCTATTTTAAATATGGGATTTATGCGTGGCTTATCGCGTGCTTACATGGCGGTGACTCCTGCCATTAACGATTGGGTATTTGCTAAGGTTAGCCAAGATCAACAACTCGCAGGCGCTAATTTTACAGCGCTTAGAGAATACGCCACCTTAGGTTATGCCCATCATACGTTTGAGCAAAGTGCGCTGGGAGATACACCCTATCGTAAAATGTTTGCCTGCTTATGGCGAGAAAACCCAAACCATAATTTAAATAGTGATGAACAACTGACCACCATGGCAGCGTTATTACACTTAGATAATAATGGCCAAAGTTTAGTGGGCGAATGGATAACGCAAAGTGGTTTGAGCTCGCAGCAGTGGTTACATGCGTACTTTAATGCTTATTTAATTCCGCTAGTACATTGTTTTTACGCGCATAAATTAGTGTTTATGCCTCACGGCGAAAACCTCATTTTAAAGTTTAAAAACTCGGTGCCTGTGGGCGCATATATGAAAGACATAGGTGAAGAGGTTGCCTTACTTAATAGCACTGAAGTATTGCCTGCAGGGGTTGAACGTATTCATGTTTCTATGCCTAAAGAACTTGAGTTATTAAGTATATTTACCGATGTATTTGACTGCTTCTTTAGATACTTAGTGGCAATTTTAGTGCGAGAAGAGCGTATTACAGAGCATGACTTTTGGCAGTGTGTTACGCAAAGTGTTAAAGCATATCAACATGCTACTCCTGCTTTAAATGAGCGATTTAAAGAGTATGACTTTTTTAGTGATGAGTTTGCTCACTCTTGTTTAAACCGCTTACAGCTGGGTAATAATGAGCAAATGGTTGATTTAACGGATCCGGCAGGTAGTTTGCAGTTTGCTGGTAACTTAAACAACCCCGTATCGGCAAAGCTGTATGGCTAAACCGATTACCCTTGCGCAGTTTTTATATTGCCAACAACCCGTGCAACGAACTTTTAAACCGAGCTTATTATTAGTGCGCGCTTTAACAGTTCGTTGTAAGGCGCAGTACCCTACTGCGCCTAAGCAATTTATTAGTCGGCATTTGTATTTACAGCTTTGCTGGCAAGCTGTTTACGCTTATTGCTATTGGTTTGCTTGCAAGCAAAGTACGGCTGATCCCATTAACATGCCGTTAGCGGTAAATGGCGCTTATTGTCGTGGGTTTAACCTGAATAATGGCGTGTTAGTAAGTAAAACTGAGCAAACCAAAGCGTTTACTCATTTTATAAGCCAAGTTGGTGAATGGGTAAATACCGACTACGCGTTAGGTAAAAAAGAACAAGCTCGGTTATTACTCGATTCATTAAGTAGCGCCATTGAGCGAGCTCATAGCTTAGACCTTGCTACTACTTTACATATCAACAATTGCCATCGTCAGCTGCACACCCTTATTTGTGAACACTTTAATCTTGATACGCCATTTACTGAAAAACCCCAGCGTTTAACCTGTTGCCGCTATTATTTAGCCGGTTATAACAAATGCCAAACCTGCCCTAAAAAGGACATTAAAACCAATGAACCAACGTCTTAAAACGATTGATCTTGCGCGTGGTGCGAGCGTTTTTATTATGATTATTGTGCATACCTTATGGATGTATGCCTCCACGACGCTTCAAAGTGAAAGTATATTTGGTACGGTTGTGCATATACTTGGCAAAGGCACCGCCTCGTTTTTAGTGGCAATGGGGCTATCTATGGCGCTTTCGCGTAGGCAAACCCCCTTACTGTTAATTAAGCGAGGTTTACAGCTTTTACTGCTTGCTTATTTAATGAATGCGGCCAAGTTTTGGCTACCTATTGAAGTATTTAATACCATGCCCGAGGCGTTTATAAATGCTTATGGCTGGCAAAGCCCGCTCAGTGCTGGGCAGTTACAATTTATGGTGTTAACAGGTGATATTTTACAACTGGCTGGAGTTAGCTTATTGCTGTTTTGGGTACTTAATATTGCCCGTTGGAAAACAACATGGATTGCGGTTTTAGCCATTGCAATTGCAGTTTTGAGCCAGTTTGTAAGGGGGCAGCAATTTACGCTTTCACCTTATATTAGTGATTTGTTTTTCGCTAATAACTATCAGGTGTATTTTCCGGTTTTTCCTTGGATAAGTGCGATATTAACGGGATACGTACTTGGTCGTTTATACCTTAGTAACCAACAAAATGCCGATTACTTATATAAAGTATGTGCACAACTAGGTGCTGCTTTACTTGTTATTGGCGGCATATGGTTAGCCATTGATTTTAAAGGTCAGTTTGGCAACTTTTTCCATTTAAATGGCGGCGGTATTAGCTATTTAATTGGCTTAAATTTATGTGCCCTAGCGGCTATACAGTATATTTTTGCTGATAAATATAATGGCCCTATTACACGTGCCCTTTTATATGCCAGTAAACATGTAACCGCGCTCTATGTTATTCAATGGGTACTTATTTGCTGGTTTATGGGGGCGCTTGGTTATCATACCCTCAGCCTTTGGCCGACACTTTGTATGATGGTACTGATGACTTTACTTACTTTTGCTGTGCACAATGTTTATTTAAAAAGCAAACAGAGCCTCACAGACATTACGCAAAAAACCAAACGTACAGCTTAAGCTGTAAAGGGGCTTTACGGGCGCTGATTTGGGTGCCCTAGCCTGCTTTTATTGCGTCAATAACGCTATGCATACGCTTTGCTAACGGCCTATTTCGGTGATGGCACACATAAATATTTTCGCTAATTGGTTTGGTTAAATGATGCGTTTTAATAAGCGCAGGTTTATTAAAAGCACTTACTGCGTGTGCGGGTAAAACCGTAAAACCCAGCCCTAAACTTACCGGCTCCAGTATTAAACTTATTTGGTTAGAAAACCCCGTTTGCTTAATTTGATCAACATGTTCAAATTCACTGTAGTTTTCGCTAAGTAAAAGCTGCGCATGATGTTTTGCATCGGGGTGGCCAATAAAGCCAAGCTCACATAAAACCTCCCACGTTGGGTTTTCTATATGTGCGGGCGTTACTAATAATAGGGATTCTTTGCCAATTTTGTGGCTGGTAACTTCACTAAGGGTAGGCGCTTGAGTTAAAAAGCCAATATCGGCACTATGATTGGCCACCGCTTGTTCAACACTGGTATTTGGAGCAAAGCGGTAATCTATAATTAGCTCCTTGTGCTCTACTTGCAGTGCTAATAGTTGATTGTAAAACTGCAGCCCGCAACTGCCTGGCGACTGTATTTTAACTAAACCGCTGTAAGGTGAATCATCTTTTAATTGCTGCTCTAAAAACTGCCATTCTTTGAGTAACTGACTACCCTGCTGATATAAATTTTGACCCTGAACGGTAAGGGTAAATTGTTTACCGTGGCGCTCAAGCAAGGCGCAATCTACTTGCTGCTCTAACTTTTTTATATGTTGGCTTACGCCTGACTGGGTCATATAAAGGCGCTCGGCGGTTTGGGTAAAATGGTTTACCTCAACTAAAGTACAAAACGTGTTTAACCATGTAGGATTTATCATTGCAAAATATACTTAAAATGATGATTAATGATAATTTTACTTAATGTTGGTCAATTCGTAAACTAACTCCATCAACTAAACATAGTTAAGTAGGAGTATTTATTATGAGTCATACATATCCACGTAGTTTTTCGCACATTGGTATTTCAGTACCGGATGTTGAAAAAGCCGTAGAGTTTTACACTAAGGTGATGGGCTGGTACACCATAATGGAGCCTACCGTGATCACTGAAGACAACAGCCCAATTGGCGAAATGTGTACCGATGTATTTGGTCCAAATTGGGAAAAATTTAAAATAGCGCACCTTTCAACAGGCGACCGTATTGGTGTAGAAATTTTCGAATTTAAAGACCAAGAAAACCCTAAAGATAACTTTGAATACTGGAAAACCGGTATCTTCCATTTCTGTGTACAAGACCCAGATGTAGAAGGCTTGGCAGATCGCATTGTTGCCGCAGGTGGTAAAAAACGTATGCCAGAGCCACGTTACTACTACCCTGGCGAAAAGCCGTACCGCATGATCTACATGGAAGACCCGTTTGGTAACATCCTTGAGATTTACAGCCACAGTTACGAGCTTATATATAGCGCAGGCGCATACTAAAAGCATTTAGCTAAAAACAAAAGCTGCAGTATTTATTACTGCGGCTTTTTTATTTGAATAGCTTTAGTAATTAGCTAAGTAATACGTCGGATATTGGCATTTTGAAAAAGTAACTACATTTTATTATTGGTGTGATGTAACATCTTTACTATTCTTACACATACCTTTGAAAAGTTTTTCATCTATATTTTTGCGCTTAATAGCATCGTATATACTGAATAAATTTTTCCTGTCGGTCTGTTCTGCGTCTGTACCAACCGTAAAATTTTGATTAATCACAGTACAGCCATATATTGGACCCGATTCACCTAGGCCACCCACATACACAGTTCTTGTTTCTCCATCGTCTGTAGTATCTTTATCTTTTAATGAAGAGTCTTCGCTTATGGGTGTTCTTTCATTCGCATTACTCACTTCAAAGTATTGTATTTGATTGTTTTCAATCCAGCCCTCGTTGGCATCCATTTGTGTAACCAGTATACCTGATGGTGGTATTTCATATACCCGAGAGCCGTCTTCGTATTTCGGTGGATGCCCGTTTGGTGCATTAAATATTATGTATAGAGAGCCAACATAATTTTCAGGTATAAGGTAAATTACGGATTCACTTTTTTTTACCTCTGTACAGGCTGATAATAACGATATCATTGAACCAAAAAACAATATTTTAAAAAAGTGTGCTTTAAAGATGAGTTTCATCGAGTCGCCTTTTTACTTAAGTAAGCCATTAAAACAGTTTTCTAAACTCGCTTTTTCAAGCAGCATATAATGACCACTATTTGCTGGAATAGAAGTAAAACGATAATTCCAATCCGCTATTTTATGAAAGCTTAATTTAGGGTATTTATTTGCCTGTCTAAATAGTTCATCGCCTACGGTCCCTTTAAAACTCCCATCATTGTTGAGAGGCAAGCGGAGTGCGCTTACAATCATTGGGTAATCAGCATTAAGAGATAAGCTTAGTGGTGGCGCACCTTTGCGAACATGTATACCAAGAGAGATAGCTCGCCCACCAGGACCAACAATAAAGCTTCACAATTAGGAAAAGCATCGCCAGTGATATAAGTAACTATATCCATGTGACCGCTAACAGTATCAATGTCTATAATAATTTTATACTTAACATTTAAAGTTGGCACGTATGAAAAGTCTAATCTTTCTTGCATCTGAGGTGAGCCAGGCATTGCGTGATTAACTCCCCCGTATTGGCCGTCTAACCGATACTGATAAATACTATTATTAGTTGGAGGTTTTTCTTTGAGGGTAACACGCCCTTTTGGTGCTAGGTTACCAGAATATATTCTTTTCTTATCTTCCCACGGTGCTTTTGATGGATCTGATATTGTATCAATAGAACTAATTTTACTATTTTTTGTAGAAAGCCGTAGACGATGCCAAATCCTTGAGGTCGTAGGTTTAATACCACTAGGTTTTAGAGAAAACCCTCGATTTATCTCCTTCAAACATTGGTCCAGACCAGCCAAAGTCTTTTTCAGGGTGAAATGAGCGTATATTAATTCCGTAGTTTGCTAATTGAATAGCCATAACCTTAATTCCATTTATTGATAATTAAAAATCCGTTTCGATAATAGTAACACCAGCTTAAGAGCATAACAATTCTGTAAAAGCTTCAAAAGCACAGTATTATTGTTTGTTATCAATAAAGAATTACACGTGTCATATACACAAAGCCGCAGTATTTATTACTGTGGTTTTGTGCCTAAAAAGAATACATTGCCTAGATATGTTAGTGCTGATAACGTGATAAAACAAAACTACTTATAACTCCATGTTTTAAATTAAGGACAATAATGAACATTTCATTGGAAGATGTCACCTCTGCTAATTACGAAGAGGTATGCGATTTAGACGTTACAAAAGCGCAACAAGAATACGTAGCGTGTAATATGTGGTCGCTTGTTGAGTCTCATTATAATGTTGGGTATACCTGTAAAGCTATTTACCAAAATAATGAGCCTGTAGGCTTTTTTATGTGGGTACAAGAAACCCTTACAAAAGTTTCTATTTGGCGTTTTATGGTAGATGAACATCATCAAAATAAAGGTATTGGCCGCCAAGCATTATTAATGGCAATTGCAGAGATTAAAACGACTTCTAAGCTTGAACAAATCGAGATTTGTTATAACCCGCAAAACCCTGTAGCTAAGGATTTTTATTCTAGTTTTGGGTTTGAAGAAGTTGGCCTAGATGAAGACGAAGAAGATATGTTAGCCATTATTAATATAAAAAGTTAACCCAATTTTGTTTAGCGCGTTGCTTATTGCCATAAAAATTAGTGCTTAGTAAGGTGTGGAGGATGTTGCAGTGCTAATTTTTTTAGCTGTGTAATGCATGAAAGCGCTAAGTCATGATATTCATCATCGCTATACAATATCTCGTTTAGCAGATTAATAGATTGTATGAGTGCATTGTGCGCAGCACTTTGTTCGTCTAAAAAGTGAAGTGTGGAATAAAGGCGCTCTGTAAGTGAGGTAATTTGTATGATTTGCTGTTTATTCGCACAGTTATACATTTGAGCTAATAAGGACGCACTTTCAAGTGCACACCCCAAATACGGCAATGCTTGTGCAAATTGGTATCGTTTAAACAGCGCTTCGCCACTTAGCTGCGCATTTTGAATATCTATAATTGCTTGGTCTGGTTGACATAAAACATGTTGTTTGTGTCGAGCACATAAAAAAGGTAAGGCCATGGGACGTTCCATATCTGTATATTTTTTAAGACTGTAAAACAGAAATCTTAAAACATCAAATGATAATTGTTTTTATTTGCATTTATAGGTTTAAAGCAGTTTGTTGTGTATACTAACTTCATTGTTTTGATTCTTATTTTTATAAAAACCGATATGAAAAACCTATTTTTAGCACTTGTTTTACTCAGTGGATTATCAGGCTGCAGTACAAACACAGTATCAATATCTCAAAATTCATCCTTGTATAATTACGGGCTTTATAATGCAAATGGCCAGCGAGTTAATTCAATATTGTCAGAATCCACGCTTTTGAATGCCGATATTGTTTTAGTCGGTGAATGGCATACACACCCCGGTGTGCACTTATTTCAGGCTGAGCTGTTTCAGCAATTAAGCACGCAAAATAAGCCTATTGCTCTATCGCTTGAGCAATTTAGCCGCGCTGATCAGCAAACACTAAACCTTTATCTTGAGAGTAAAATAGGTGAACAATACCTAATTGATAACACTAAGGCTTGGCCTAATTATAAGAGCGATTATCGTGCGTTAGTGGAATTGGCGAAGATACAAAATAGCGATGTAATAGCTGCAAATGCGCCTAAACATATTGTTACCTGTATTGGTCGCCAAGGTATTAATTATATTAATAAACTCGACCCACAACAGCGTAGTTTTATTGCAAAAGAGATAGATACTTCTCCAAGCCTTTATAAAGAACGCTTTATGCAATCCATGCATCATGGAACGGCGAGTAAAAACGAAAAACTTTACGCCGCGCAAGTTACTTGGGACGAAACCATGGCTGAGTCTATCGTTAACTATATTAGTGAAAATAAGGGCACACAGGTTATACATTTAGCCGGTGATTTTCATGTGAGAAATGGTGAAGGCATAGCGCGGGTAATTAAGCGAATTGCACCAGAGCTTAATGTTGTATGGGTTTCGCCAGTATCAAAAGTACAATCTGAGCAAAGTGGTTATCAATTAGAAGTTAACGCTTTGCCTGCTCGCTATGTGCAAAAAGCACATCAACAAGCTGCATTTAAAGCTTTAGCCAAACGAGGGGAGAAAACACAGTGCCAATAATAGGTTGGCACTGTGTTTGTGTAATACACTTTTTAATATTTACTTAAGCGTAAATGTGCCTTTCATCATGGCGTAATGGCCAGGAAAAGAGCAAAAGAAAGTGTAATCGGTTCCGGCGGTTAAGCCGCTGGTTTTAAAAGTAACTTCGGTTGTTTTACCGCCGCCAATAATGTCTGTAGCACCAATCACGCGACTATCATTAGGCTTTATGTAGTGGTTGCTAAGCCCTGCAGCGTTGCCATCTGTGATGATACCTTGCATGTTTTGCTCAGTAGATAGCACCCAGTTATGGCCCATTACATTAGCAGGTAATTTACCGGTGTGACTAAGTTGAACGGTCACTTGCTTACAGCTTTTAGGGGCGCTTAGTGTTTTAGTTGAAAACTGCATCATATCGTTTGCATCTATATTTAGTGTGCATTCGTCTGCATATGCTGTATTGGCACTCAGTAGCAGTGTAGTGCTGAGTAAGGCTATTAATTTTTTCATACTGTCTCCGCTAGTTGGTTTGAGCTGTTTCGAGCTTGGTTTGTTAAGGCTACAAGTGCTTTTCGCACGGCTAATGGGCTATCGCACTCGTTCACAAAATTAATAAAGTAATTACGCTTGTGGCTTTGTATATAAAAGCCTGTGGGTAGTAGGCCGCTCATTATTGGGGTGTTATCGGCTACGTTATAGTGCTGCATTAATATCAGCGACATAGCATCTTGATGATCTTCATTCATATGAGTGATCATGCTTTGCTGCTGGCTTTCATCCCACTTTTTAGGCTGAGCTTGCCACTCGTTTTGCTCAAGCCAAAATATTTTTCCAAAACCGCCAATATAACGCACCCGTACTACATCTAATTGCCAAAGCTGAAAATCATGCGCATTGCGATAGCTTGCAGCCTCAGGATACAAAGCTATATATTTATCAAGTAGTACTTCGCTTTGCTCTTTTGCCACAATAGAGCCATCACCTACGAGTGTTACTCGCCCATGTTCGTTTTGATCGCCATAATCGGCGGCATCAAAAATAGTCAGACTCATGCGTGAGTCCTGTTTTAAATTTTTGGTATGCTGAGCTATGTCACTAATAAAAAAGTAGATGCGACCTTGTTCGTCACACATATAAGGTGTAACAGAGCCAAACGGATAGCCGCGTAAATTATTTGAAATGGTCGACATTACGCCGGCATGGGTTTTAAAAACGAGCGTACGTGCGTCGTTTAATGCTTGCTCTCTCATGAAAACTCCTGACGTTGAGAAAAAACCATGGGCGCATCGTTATAAGGATGAGGGTTAACGTGCAATTTCATGGCGTACATTTGTTGTAAGTTTTGTGCTGTTAAAACGGTATTTATAGACCCGCTTTGCAGCACTTTTTGGTTGTGTAATAAAATAGCGTTGGTTGCATAAAGGCTTGCTAAATTAAGATCGTGTATAGCAATAATGGCGCTGTTTCCTTGCTCTACAAAGGTTCTAACACAGCTAAGTAAAGTATGTTGATGACGCATATCTAGCGCTGATGTTGGCTCATCGAGCAACATTAATTTAGGCCCCGTTTGCGCAGTAAAAGCATCTAACTGGGCTAATGTGCGCGCCATATGAACACGCTGTTGTTCGCCGCCCGAAAGCGCACTCATTCGACGTGTTAGGTAATGGGTTAAATCCATAAGTGAGGCATATTTTTGAACTTTATTGGCTTGTGTTTTAAGAGACTCTGTATAGGGATAGCGACCCATAGCAATGAGTTCAAATACACTAAAATCAAAGCCAACATGGTTACTTTGCATCATTACAGCGCGCTTGCTAGCTAATTGCTCTTTAGAAAATGAATGCAAAGGTTTGGTATTAAATAGTATATCTCCCTCAAAGGGATGCATGCCTGCCAAAGTATGCAGTAAGGTCGATTTACCTGCGCCATTTTCGCCTATCAGTGCGACAAGTTGTCCTGCTTGGATATTGCCGCTAATACCCTCTAAAACACGATGGGTGTTAAAGCCTATATTGAGTTTGTTAAACGTGATCATGACCAATCTCGCTTATTTTTAATGATCAAATATATAAATAGTGGAGCGCCAAGTAACGCCGTTATAATGCCAATTGGCAGCTCCGCAGGCATAACAACTAAGCGTGCCAACCAATCTGAAAGTAGCAACACAATCACACCTAAAAGCATACAAAGTGGCAGCATAATTCGTAAATGTGGCCCAACCATGAGGCGTGCGATGTGAGGAACAACTAAACCAACAAAGCCAATTAAACCTGTTAGCGCAACTACCGCACCTACGCCCAATGCCACTAATATAATGACGTATAATTTAAGCTTGCTGGTATCGACACCTAAGTATTGAGCTTGTGATTCACCAATAAGAAGTAGATTCATTGGCTCTTTTAATCGCCATAGCCCGATAAGGCTCAGTAAAAGCAAAGGACTCGCTTGTTTTATATTATCCCAACTCGCACCGCCTAATGAGCCCATGGTCCAATAGTTAATTAACCGCAGTGCGCTGTCATCAGCATAAAAACTTAATAACCCAATAACAGCAAATGCCAATGCATTAATAGCGACACCGACTAATATAAGCGTATTTATATTAATTTGTTTTTGTTGTTTTGAGACTAAATATACTAGCGACGTTACTGATAATGCGCCCAAAAATGAGGCATAAGGTAAGTAGTGTTGAGCGTTAAAATTAAACTGTGCACTAAGCGCAATAAAAGCCACCGCAACCATTGCAGCGCCTGCGCTTATACCAATAATAGAGGGATCAGCAAGCGGGTTACGACACAGCGCTTGGGTTGCAGCCCCTGTTTGTGCAAGTACTAAACCCACCATCACTGCAAGGACAAAACGAGGCAGGCGTATTTGTGTAACCACATTGATTTGTAGCGCATCAAATTGACTAAAATGTTCAGGAGCTAGCCATGCAATAGCTAAGCGCCAATCCCATCCTGCGGCCCCATAGCCTATGCTAAGTAATGCTAAAGCAAAAATGCAGCCATAACTTAATAGCATCCACTTATGCGGGTTACTCAGTGTTATGGCGTTAAAACGATTCAAAGTTAACGTGCTCATAAGCGTGTTTTATACTCATGCAATGCTTGAATCGCAGTTGCAATACGCGGCGACATGCCCAGTGAAAGTAAGCTGTCCATGACCAGTAACTGACACTCTTGCGCTGCTTTTAATAAACGAAGTGTAGGTTGTTTACAAAAGGCTTGTTTCCCACCAAGGCTTTGCACAACATGCGCTGGCGCCACTAAAAAATCGGGCTGACTTACAGCCAGTACTTCACTGTTAATTGCTTTAAAGCCTGTATGCGTAGCAGCTATATTGGTAATGCCCGCATAATTAAACAGCAAGTTGGGCACCGTTTCTTGTCCTGCTGCGACGAGCCCACGCTCATTAGCTGAAAGTAAAAACAAAGCGTTGTGAGTCTGTGTTTTTGCTTTAGTAGGTAACGATTTTTTTATTTTAGTAATTAGGTTTTGAGCTTTTAGGTTTGCATCTAAATCACTACCAAGGTGCTTAATTAGCTCAAGTAGTTCATTTACAGAAGTCGGTTTTTTATAGTGAAGAACCTTCACTCCGGTCGCTTCTATTTGCTTGAGCGCCTGCTCTCTTCCTGCACCTTCAAGTGCAAGTAACGTAGTTGGGCGCATTGAAAGCACTCCCTCAGCGGCTAGGTCTCGATAGTAACCTACCTGTGGCAACTGTGTAGCTTGTTGCGGATACATACTTGATTGGTCAACCGCGACTAAACTATTTTGTTTTTCTAGTGCGTAGATTATTTCAGTTAATGTGCCGCCAGCACTGATCACACGCTCTTTCGCGAGTGCTGATTGAGTGGCTAAAGCCAGAAAAAAAATTAGGTACTTCATAATAAACTCCGATTTTATTTTTTAGTATTATAACCACTTTAATCTAAATGAAAATGATTATCATAATCAATTGATCTTATTTTGGGTTAGTTGTACCATTTAAAAGTAAATAATAACTATTATCATTTGGAGTGGAGATGAATCCCTTTTCTTTTAAATTTACAGCATTAGCCTCTTTGTTAATTAGCTCTGGTAGCGCATTGGCCGAAAATGTTATTGACGATCATATTGTGGTTAGTGGCTCTCGTTTTGAACAAAAGCTTGAAGATGTGACTGGCTCAGTAACGGTTATTACCGAACAAGATATTGAGCGTCAGCTCGCTGTAGATTTACAAACTATGTTTAAATACGATCCAAGTATCTCAAGTACTGGCAGTGGCGCAGGCGCGCAAACATTAACTGTACGGGGTGTTGGTGGCAACAGAGTTGTTTTTATTAAAGATGGAAGACGCACAAACGATGGCTACGCTGGCGGCGGCGGTTATTTAGTGGGTCGAAACTACTTTGATGTTGCGGGTGTTAAACAAGTTGAAGTTGCAAAAGGGGCGGCATCATCGCTATACGGTTCTGATGCACTAGGGGGAATTGTAGTAATAACAACTAAAGACCCGAGTGATTATTTAGTGGATCAACAAAGCTTTGTAAAAGTAGCGTTAGGTTATCAAGGCCAAAGTAATCAGGTTGCTGCTGATATTACAGCAGCAAAAGATTTAGGTGACTTTGCTATTAGCGCTGTTTATAGCCATCGCGATAGTGAAGAAGTACAAAACTACGTTGAAGATTTACCAGGTTACGATGCCCGCTCTGATGCTTTACTGCTTAAAGTTGAGCAAAAACTTGATGAAAAGCGGACCCTTAAATATACCTTAGATTACTTTAATCAAACAACAGAGCAAGTAATCACTCCATCCATTCAAGAAACCGAAGACGAAGACACAAATATCTCATTTGCACTCGATTATGATTCAGATATGGCAACAGCTATATTTGATAAATGGTATGGGCAACTATCTTATAGTCGATACGAGCAACAAAGTGACCAAATAAGCGCAGCTAGAAATTACATCGATTATAATGACTACGGGTTTGAGCAAGATATTTTAGGCTTAAAAGCGGTATTTAGTAAGGAAGTTAAAGGAGAAAATACCGAGCATGAATTTGTCTATGGAGTAGATATTGATTTATATGATACTACTCGACCACGCTTAAAAACCCGTGTATTAAATGATGGTACTGTTGATTTTACGAATGAAAAACAAAAAGCATTTCCCGGCGCCGATACTTCTTTAGTTGGTGTATATATGCAAGACAGTATTAAATTTAACGAGACTGATTGGTCGTTAGTTGCGGGTATTCGTTACGATTATTATGCACTTGAAGCCAAAAAAGATGCGTTATACGCTGACGCCGAGCTTGATGATATTACCGAGTCTGCGTTTTCACCAAAGCTGGGTGTGATTTATCAGGTAGACGATAATTTATCTTGGTATGGGCAATATGTTCGAGGCTTTAAAATACCGCCACACGACCAAGCTTATCAAAGCCATGGTGTTGAGCCATTTTATCAAATATTACCAAACGCAGATTTAGACCCTGAAAGCAGTGACTCATTCGAGATCGGATTAAGATACGCAAGTAGCGATATTAGTGTAAATCTAAGTACTTTTTATGCTGCCTATGATGACTTTATCGAAACAACAATCGCGGGTGTTGAGCCAACTTATATTCCTAATGTAAATAAAACATTTTACCAATACCAAAATATTAGCGAAACCCAGATCAGCGGTGTAGAAGCTGGTATTGCTATGTATGTCACCGACGATATTTTATTAGAAGCCAATGTTGCTTACGTAGATGGTGAAAACAAAGACTCTGACCAGCCACTCACTAGTATTAGCCCGTTAAATGGTTCTATATTAGTAAGCACTGAGTTTGGCAATGTTAATTGGACCGCTGCTTGGCGTTTAGCTAAGGCGCAGTCTGATGTAGTACTTGATACTAATGGTAATAAAACAACACAAGGTAACGGTTATGGTGTTGTTGATTTATATGCAAATTATCAGTGGCAAGCATGGCAAATGAATGTAGGTTTACTTAACCTACTCGATAAAGAGTACGTACCGTTTGAACTCATTGCTGGTCAATCCAAAGGTACTGATTTTAGCCAATATAGCCAACCAGGACGTAATGTTTCGGCTCGGATAAGCTATCAGTTTTAATTAAAAACAAAAGCCGTATATAAACTATACGGCTTTTTTAATTGCCTTAATATCAATTGAAGAATAACTGTAAAGGGGGTTAACAGCTGTTATGCATTATACAAAACAATAAAAAAAGCGCCTTAACCACTACATTAAGACGCTTTGGATGAAAAGCTAAATAACAAAAGTCGGGTTAAAATAGCTAATCGGGACTATGAAATTGTTAGAATTGATATGCCAATGACATCTTAAATTGAGTAGGCGCACCGGGGTAAACCCATAATGCGTTGTAGCTACTTTGAGCATATTCTTCATCAAAAATATTGTTAACACTGATATTTAACTTGGTGCGCTCGGTCAAGTTTACCTGCCCAAAAATACCAACTAGTTGATAGCTCGGTAAGTTAAATGTTAAATCGGCGGCATCGCCTAAGCGCTCACTGGTGTACTGATAACTGGCACCTAGTTCTAGCTCTTTGCCAAGAACGGCCGTTTGATGGCTAAGCGTTAGATTTAAGTTATTTTTAGGCACATTGACTAATGGGCTGCCTTTTTTGATTGGCACGCCCCAATCAGCATTTATTATGTCGTTTGCCGTACTGGCATCTATATAAGCGTAAGATAAATTAAACTTTGTATCATCAGTAATATAAGTACTTAAATCGAGTTCAACACCTTTACTATTTGCTTTACCAATAGGCGCTGAAAAACCAACGTTTACAGGGTCGGCTACTAACATATTACTTTTAGTGGCATCAAATAATGCTAGGGTTCCCGTTATGCCTTGGTAGCTAAATTTAGCGCCTACTTCAAATGAGTCACTGTATTCAAAGCCAAATGGGTCGCCATTTGCATCTGTACCACTTAATGGTAAAAAGCCTTCGGAGTAGCTGCTGTATAAGGTTACAGCGTTGTTTAGTTCATATACTAAGCCTACTCGTGGACTTACCTGACTTTGTGAACTGCTTGAAAGCACACCACTTTTGGTTTCTAAAATGTCTTGATCTACGCTATCGAATCTAAGGCCAACTAATAGCTTAATTTTATCAGTCAGATCCATTTGATCTTGAACGTATATACCATAAGCATCTTGTTGTTCGTTGTTTTCGTAGAGCAAACCTACTTCAGGACGAGCAACGTTATAATTCGGCTGATAAATATCAACTGTGTAAGTGCCATTACCGCCGCGATAACGATAAAGTCCAGTTCGTAAGTCGTATTTGTATGCGTCGGCTCCTATTAATAAGTGATGGGTAATGCCTGCGGTATCAAAATGCCCACTTAGCTCAAATTTAAGGCTAGTATCATCAACTTCATAATCGCGGTAGCGCTGTTGGCGGGTAAGTGTGCGGCCATCATCGAATAATGATTGGCGCGAGGGTGCAAGTTCAGCATCAGACGAAAACCCAGTTAGTGTTGAGCTGCGGTAGTTTGCGCCTACAACGAGTGACCATTCATTGTTTATATCGTGATTTAAAGTTACTTGGTGACCACGAGAATATACTTGCGTGTCACCATCGTTTGGATTGCCTAAATAGCGTGAGCTAGGAACAGTATTAAAATTATCATTAAGTACAACAACACCACGGTCAAATAGCTGGGCTAAATCAACGTATTCAAATTCATAAGTGATGCTGGTTGAAGCATTTATTTGATGATAAATAGATGGCGTAACCACCTTTTTATGGGTGTACACCTCATCGCGGTAGCTATCGCTATCTTGCCATGCGCCATTTATTCTAAATGCTGTGTTATCGTTAATGCCGTTTGTATAGTCACCTTCAACGCGATTAAAGTTATCACTACCTAAGCTAAGCTTTAGCTCACCCTGTTGCTCAAATTGAGGTTTTTTGGTCACGATATTTACTGTACCGCCGGGTTCTGAGCGCCCGTATAGTGCAGAACCTGGACCTTTTAATACTTCAATGTACTCAATGTTTGATACATCACGAGGGCCGCTGAATCCGCGTCCACCGCTAAAACCATTAATTAAGTAACCCGATGGCATGTTTTCGTTACCCGATAATCCACGAATCGAAAAGCTATCCCACAATGCGCCACTGTTATTTTTACGTGAAATACTGGCAGAAAAATCCAGCGCATCTTGTAATTGAGTTATTCCTTTTTGATCAAGTACCGCGTTATCGAGGGTTTCGATTGATTGTGGCATTTGCTTTTGAGGAATATCGCCTCGGTAAGCTTGTTTATATGTAACCGCAATTTTCTCTATTGGTTGGCTTTGGGCAATGCTTTGCGCGCTTGCACTTAAGCAGGCTAAGTAAATTAATGAGTACTTCATAAAATGCTTTTTGGTAACGTTATATTATAACTAAAACTATAACATGTGTTACTTTATAACAAAATGTTTTTTTGCGCTCTATGTGTGCGTCTAATTTTTACACTAGCGGCTATACAGCTATCACGTTAAGATGGATGAAAATAACACAATAAGAATAATATAATGTTAACAAAAACAAATGCATTAATTTACTTTTTAGCCTTTAGCAGTGGCTTTAGTATTATGGGAATAGAGCTGTTAGGTGGGCGCATTTTAGCGCCTTACTTTGGCAGTAGCGTACATATCTGGGGCAGTATTATTACGGTATTTATGCTTAGCTTATCATTCGGGTATTTACTGGGAGGGAAGCTGTCTATTCGTCATCCTTCGTTGACCAAATATGGGTTAATCTTTTTAGTTGCCAGTATTATGGTGGTGCCCATTGCTTTGTTTGCTGAGCCAATTATGGCATTTATTTTTTCGCATATTGAAGACAGCCGCTACGGCTCGTTACTCGCCTCAACCGCGTTATTTTTTATACCCACCATTATTTTAGGCATGATCTCGCCCTACTCTGTACGTTTGCTGGTTACCAATAGTGAGCGCAGCGGCCAAGTGGCTGGCGGCCTCTATTTTGTAAGTACCTTAGGCAGTGCGCTGGGCACCATTATTACCTCTTTTTATATGGTACTGGCGTTTGATGTTAACACCATTATTTTAGGTTTTGCTGGTGTGTTAGGCACGCTTGGGCTAATTGCTATTAGCTTTGATAAACTTAAAGTGCGAGAGGCCGTTTATGCACAAGCTTAAATTATTGTTTATTAGTATAATGGCGCTGCTATTTTCAGCTCATAGTATGAGTAATGTTGTGCATAAAGAGCGCTCTTTATATCGAAATTTACTCGTTGAAGAAACTGGCGATTTACGCTGTTTAAAGTTTGATGAAAAAACCCGACAAAGCAGCCAAAGTTGCATGTACATTAGCGACCCTAAAAAACTGGTATTTAATTATACTAAGTTGGCTTTTTCTAGTTTATTACTGATTGATAACCCTAAAAATGTGCTCATTATTGGTTTAGGTGGCGGTACGCTTTCTAATATGATTCATGAGCTATACCCAAAGGCACACATTGAAAATGTTGAAATAGATCCTTCGGTAATTAAAGTGGCGCGCGATTATTTTAACTTTATAGAAACCGATAACGTAACTACTAAAGTACAAGATGGGCGTATTTTTATTAAACGTGCGGCGCTTAAAAGTCAGCAATTTGATTGGATTATTTTAGATGCGTTTAATGGCGATTACATTCCTGAGCACCTACTTACAAAAGAGTTTTTTGAAGAAATAAAAAGCGTATTAGCCGAAGGCGGAATTGTTGCTGCTAACACGTTTTCATCAAGTAAACTTTATGAACATGAGTCGGCAACTTATCATGCGGTATTTGGCGATTTTATTAATGTAACAGCCAATAATAATAGTAACCGGATTATTTTAGCCGGTTATAACAAAACCCCTACAGAGCAACAAATAGCACAGCGGGTTAAGCAACTAGCTCCACTACTTGCCCCTTATGATGTGGATATAGAGGCAATTAGCCAGCGTATGTTTTTCACTAAAGATGGTAAGGACTGGCCAAGTGATACTAAGGTGCTGACTGATCAATACTCTCCAGCTAATTTACTTAACTTTTAGCGGCTGATATCACATGGTCACTTATATCCGGTGACCATTACTTTAGGGTATTATTAAAAAGATAATATTTTAAGGAAACGGCAATGTACATTCACTTTATTATTCATGAACATTTTGAAGCGCCAGGCGCTTATGAAGCTTGGGCTAAAATGAATGGCCACACGCTGTCTTATACCCGTATTTATTTAGCTGAACCCTTACCAAAACACACCGATAATATAGACTTTTTAATCATAATGGGTGGGCCACAATCGCCCGCTACATCGCTTGCAGAATGCCCTTATTTTGATAGCAAAAAAGAACAAGCCTTTATTGCCAGTGCGATCACGGCAAACAAAGTGGTGTTAGGCGTTTGTTTGGGGTCGCAATTAATTGGTGAAGCGTTAGGCGCGACTTATCAACCTAGTCCAGAAAAGGAAATTGGTAAGTTTGCAATTACCCTCACCGATGCAGGCTTGAATCATCCGTTATTTAGCCATTTTGGCAGTGAGTTTAATGTGGGGCATTGGCATAACGATATGCCTGGGCTGACTGCTACGGCCAGTATTATTGCCTATAGCGAAGGTTGTCCAAGGCAAATAGTCGCTTATAGCGATTTAGTATTTGGTTTTCAATGCCACATGGAATTGACCACCGAGGTGGTTACCCTCCTCATTGCCAACGATGATTTAACCAATGCCCATAATTACCGCTTTGTTGAACAGCCCGAAAAGCTCTTAAGTCACGACTATAACGAAATGAACAATAAGCTTTATACTTTCTTAGATAAGCTTGCCGTACACTATTTATCTAAATAATACTTATTTACGTGAAGTTAAAATGCCAATTATTTACTTAGCCTGCTAACTAATGCTAAAATTTGCTGATATTCACAAGTAAGAGTTCCTATGAGTAGCACTATTCCTTTTCATGAAACACTCGATTTAACTTTATGCGGCAATATGGGTCGAGTGCACCGCTTATGTCGAGAAGCGGTGACACTGGCGGTTGAACCCTTAGGTTTAACTCAGTCGCGCTGGACGGCGATGATTCACTTACATCATTTACCTTTAGGGGCAACACAGCAAGCGTTGGCGACCAGTTTAGGTATTGAAATGCCCTCATTAACGCGCACCATTAAGCAATTAGAGCTGCAGAATCTAGTTATTAGACAAGTTGATGAACACGATAAACGCAGTAAAAAATTGTACTTTACCGATGAAGGTATAAAGTTATTAGAACACTTAAAAGAGTTAACAAGCGATATTAAACAGCGTTTATATGCAGGTTTAAGCACGGAGCAGCTTGACGGTATGGCGCACAGTTTAGTGCAAATGGAAGAAAACGCGCGGCGTTGTATTGCAAGCTTATCTGGAGATAAATAAGTATGACACCCGATCAAAAATTTGCCCGCTACGTTAAAGTATCGCTCGTTGGTTTTATTGTTGTATTTTTCTATTATATTGTTGCCGATGTATGGCTACCGGTTACGCCACAAGCACGGGTTTACCATCCGGTTGTGCAAATATCGCCGCAAATAAACGGCCGTGTTACCGATGTATTGGTTAGTAATAACCAAACGGTTAAAGCGGGTGATGTATTATTTGAAATAGACAAAAACACTTACCAACTAGCACTTGAGCAAGCGCAGCTTGCCCTTGACGATGCCAAACTGCAAAATAAACGACTTGATACCAACGTAAAAGCGCTGGAGGCACAAATAAGTGCAGCTAACGCTAAATTGCATGAGCAGCAGCTATTAAAAAAGCGTGGCGAAACACTCTACAAACAAAACTCTATTTCGGAGCAAGAGCTTGAAAGCATTCGTGCAAATTTTGCAGCAAGCCAATCTAATTTAGCTGCCTTTGAAGCACAGTTGGCAGAAGCTGTTTTAGCGCGTGGCGATTCAGGGCAAGATAACTTAGCACTGCGCCATGCAGCAAACCAGTTAGCACAAGCTGAGCTTAATTTATCTTATACGCAAGTGCGGGCTTTAAGTGATGGCGTTGTAGCTAATTTACAGTTACTTGAGGGCTCCTATGCGGTTGCGGGTAAGCCATTACTCGCGGTTGTAGCAAAAAAAGCAGATTTGGTAGCCGATTTTCGTGAAAAGTCACTATTAAACATGCAGCCAGGCAGTTTAGCAAAAGTGGTATTTGATAGCCGACCTGGTGAAGTATTCGACGCAAAAATTGAAATATTTGAAGCGGGTGTCAGTGACGGACAACTTAGTGCGAATGGATTGCTTAGCACCACCGAAACCAGCAATCGCTGGGTTCGGGATGCGCAGCGTCAGCGTATTCATTTAGTGCTGCCAAATAACAATCAGCTTATAAATAATATGCCCAGTGGTGCGCGTGCCACTGTGCAGTTACTTCCACAATCGGCTATAGGTCAATGGTTGGGATCAGTACAGATCCGCTTTATTAGTTGGTTACATTACATTTATTAGTGGGGCGAGTAATGACACAACATGTTAGCCAAGCGCCACAACTCGATTCAAATGGTTTACGCCAAGCGCTACGGATTGCTGGCGGCTGCACTATTGGTTTTACTTTGTGCAAGTTAATGAATTGGCCCAATGGAATATTTTTTACAGTTTACCCTATGTTACTACTCGGTTTAGTGCCAAGTATTAACAAAGGCGTGATCCGTCAATTTGTTGCCAGTGCTGCCTACAGTGCGTTTATAGTGCTTATTTTACAGGGCTTATTTTCACACTTGCCGGTGTTAATGACACTCATTATTTTTGCTAGTTTTTGCGTGTTATTTTACTTAATGAGCTCTGGTGGTGCGTTTTTATTTGGTGCGTTAGGTGCGGTGAGTTTATCGATTCAGTTACATTTTGCCAGTCATGTTGATCAAGCTAGTAGCATTTACCCGCTTATTTTAAGTAATGGTGTGGCTATTTTTATTACTATTATTATTGCGCTCTTGATGCATGGCTTGTTTCCTGACGTGACAGCGCGACCCATGCGCGCTGTACCGCACAAGGATAAAGAAAGTATTCGTCACGAGGTGTTGTTATGTGCCACGGTTGCGACTTTGTCGTTTGTGGTTTTTCAGGTGCTTGATTTGCAAGATTCAATTTCGGCGCAAGCGGCATCTATTTTAATTTTATTTTCGCTGTGTTTTAAAGCGGCGGGCACCGCAAGTTGGCAACGTATTATTGGTACACTGATAGGCTGTAATGCTGCTTTAGTTGCGCAATTGTTTTTGTATAACCATACCGACGTTTTACTTTTTCCGGTGGCTATATTATGGATTTTATCTTTTATATTCAGTCGTTTTCATATTTTAGGTGGTGGTCCACCGGGGGTTGGGTTTGGGGTATTGACCACTTTTGGGATTTTATTTGGTCAGTCGTTAGGCCCTGGGCAAGATTTAATATACAGCGCCATGTATCGATTTAGCTCTGTGGCTGTTGCAGTAACAGTAAGCTTAAGCGCAGTGTATATAGTGCATCGAATCCTAAACCGATTTAGCGTCACCCGCCATCATACTTATGATTAAATTAAAGGCTGCATTCGCAGCCTTTTTTATGTGCTTAACCAGAGTCAGGTTACTTAAGTTACAGCTTAATATTACCGCGGAGAGCTTTGGTTTGGCCGTGTTTGGTTTTTTTATCCATACGTTTACGCTGTGAGTTACGGCTAGGTTTGGTAGCACGACGTGCCTTATTAACCTTTGTGGCGCTTAAAATTAGATCTTTTAGCCGTTTAAGCGCATCTTCCCTGTTGAGCTCTTGAGTGCGGTGGCTCTGGGCTTTAATTATCAATACCCCTTCTTTGGTGATCCTTGAATCTTTTAAAGCAAGTAATCGTTCTTTATAAAACTCGGGCAATTTAGAGCGGTTTATATCAAAGCGTAAGTGTATAGCACTGGCTACCTTATTAACATTTTGTCCGCCAGCGCCTTGCGAGCGAATAGCGCTTAGCTCTACTTCCCATTCATCAATGGTTACGCTGTTTGAAATAGTTAACATAGTGCCCCGTTCTTTTTGCAAAAAATGTATTATAACATCAGTACATTGACTTGTGGTGATTCAACTAATTAGATAGGCGGCCATTGCTATTTACAATCTAATAATTGCTAAATAAACACATAAAAAAGAATTTACTCTACACTTACTATATTGTTTTTTAATTCGCTTTAATTATATGAAACAAATATCTATTTTAATGCTTTTGGTATGTATGCTCGCTATTTCGTATGCTGTTTATGCCAAATCATCTCAAACGTTTAGTGCTGGTGTAATTGCACAAGAACAAGTTTATCCAATTAAAGTGTTACCTTTGGGTAATTTTCAACGCTGTTTTGTTGTTGCTGCGCAAAAAGAAGATGCGCTGTATTCTGCCTGTTATATTAAAAAGAGCGCGCAATCGATTTGGGTTGCCGAATCCGCGGGAGCGCGTTGTGAAATAAAATGTGAGTCGCATTTAAACAGTGATGGCAAAACACAGGTGCAGTACTTTACTACTGATTTATAGCAAAAATGCTGTGCCAAGGTTTCTTTATCGCGGTGGTGAGCCCTTTTATTTGTTTAACCACTTGCTTATCACACGCTGTTTGCTTTGCATTATGCGGCCCTGACAGCATCAAATAATGGGCTTCACCTTTTATTGCTTGCTTTGCTACGAACAGTGATGGATTTTCCCTTAGCAGTTTTTTATTAACTGATTTTTCAGAGGTATATGCTACGTACTGGCAAAAGTAAGTCTCAGTTTTTTGGGTTTGCATATCGCCCCACTCCCCTATTTTTCGCCACTGTGGTGAGGCATATCGCCTTGCATCAATCATAAAGCTGCCATGAAGCGCCGGTATTGAATAAACATCATTAATGGTTTGCTGTGCTTTAGCTGCATTATTATATGGGCCTGCAACGAGGTAATAGCTATCACGGTTTTCATGTTTATATAACTGCAAAGCATAGGCTGCTTTATCAATTTTATTCGCCACAATAAGTGCCGATTGAAACTTTTTGAATACGCCTAATTGCACAAAATAAGGCGTGTTTTGGTTTGCTTTAGCTGCTGTTGTTGGTTGCTTATTTAAGGTCTCAGCGTTATTTGTGTATACAATGATGTCTTGCAGTATTATGGTATCGCCGCTTTTTTCAGTGATGATCTGCTCGGGAAGGTTTTTTATGGTTATGTTTTCTGATAGCTGCTCATTTTTTTCTATTTCAAGAATATAACTTCCTTGAGAAACATTAGAAAAATAATAATAACCATCATATTCAGTGACCGTTGAATAATGCTTTTCGCCGCTCTTTTCTTTAAGTACAACCGTCAGTCCTGCGATAGGTTTACTCTTTTCATTGCTCGATAGATAGATAGTCCCCTCAACCTCGTTGTAGATAACTAAAGGAATGTTTACTTTGGTTTGCCCGCCTCTATGAGCCAATGTTTTAATTTTCCCTAAAGAGGGCTGCAAGTAAGGATTAGACAACGAGCGTAAATTAACATCTAAAACTTGGCCACCGTAACTGCTTGGCAGCAAGACCTTTCCGTCATTATTTGTGTATTTATCTCGCCATAGGTAGTTGCCAGTAAAATTAACGTCTTGAATTGGCTCATCGCCTTGGTCAAAGATTTCATTTTCATTCCAATCTATGAACGAACTAACTTCTATTTGCCCGGAATTTAATGAGCGAGGAGTGTCAAAGTTAAAGTCTGCTTCTAAATGATCAAAACTAAATGTGCCATTTAAACCTAAAGAAAAGCGCCAATCACCTTGATTATCGACTTGCCCTGATACTTGTATATTAAATATCTCATGGCGGTATGTATACTGATGACTTAAAAGCGTATTTGCTGCAGAGTTAGACTGATATGTCAGCTGGGTTTGATTGAAGGTGCTTTGTGTTTGTGGCCAACGTAAACTACTTCTCAAACGAGTAAGTTCTGCGCCATTATTAGTCTGCCAATCTAAGGTGTTGGTCCATTTCCAAGAGGCAATATCCATTGAAGAATAAAGCCGGTTTATTAGGTTATTCGTATCGTCATCATAAAATAGTTGGCTTGACCATGTTCCTCCGATATAACTTTTATTGATACCTAATGAGAGTCGGTTTTTAGTGTTGGTATTTTCACGTACTTCATTGCTCCATCTCATATTCCAGTTAAGGGAGTTAAAGAAATCAGTCCGACCATTTAGGCTCAATAACAGCCTATTTTTGAGTGAGTTCTCTTGTGCTACAAATAAAGCGCTAGAAAAGTCATTAAGGGCACTGTATTCAGCATTAACACTGATGTCGTTAAAAAGTGTATCAGAAAGTAGGCCTCTAAAGCCGGCAAAATAAGCATAGCCAGCATCGAGTTGTTTTGTGGCTAGAAAACGGTAACTGCCGTGATCTGTAAGTGTATTTAGCCCCGATGATAGGTAGCTGCTGTTATCTTGGTCAGTTTGCAAATGAGTAACTTGAGCGTCATAAGTGATAAATTCACTAATGCCATATGATAGATTGCTTTTAAAGGAATTGCTCATCGCTGTTGAAGCGTTATTAGATTGATTAAAAACGCTTTTATCTGCTTCTAAAAACTCTACTTGATAGCTTATTTTTCCGGGCGATAGAGCGTCTTGTCCTATTGTATATTTTTGAGTACGTGTAACTTGCTCGCCTTGTGAGCCAAAAAGTTTAATTTCAAAAATATTGTTGCCGTAAAACGTTTCAACATCGGTAAATCGAACCAAATTTTCGTCGTTAGCTTGAGTAGTGGCAATAAATTGACCATTTCGATACAGCTCCGCTTGCCAGCCCGGTAATGCGGGTTCTTCAATGGTAATGGTTGAAAAGTTTTGTGCCGAATGTGGGTTAGCATTTGAAATATAAAATCCCCGACCTTGATTTGAGCTAGTAATAAGCTGATCTGATTGAGATTGAATATCTCCCAATTGGTAGTGAATGCGTGCCAGTGAGTGATCTTGTTCACTTAAATTAAAGTCTTTAGTTACTTTTAAAAAGGTATTAGCGGTGTTTTCGTTTTTGTTGAATCGTAGTTCAGCTCGATGATGAAATAAGTCAAAGTAGCTATTAAGCCTGAGCAGCCCCTTATAACGATTATTAGACGATTTATAGCTTGCTGATAACGAATATTCAGATACCGGATAGGTCAGCGTTTGGTATTGGTCGTCTATAAAGTGATCGTATTGCAGTACTTTGGACTTAATTTGTTTTGTAATACCACTTGTTATTTGGCTGTTATTATAA
This sequence comes from Pseudoalteromonas sp. meg-B1, assembly GCF_003173795.1. Classification (GTDB taxonomy): domain Bacteria; phylum Pseudomonadota; class Gammaproteobacteria; order Enterobacterales; family Alteromonadaceae; genus Pseudoalteromonas; species Pseudoalteromonas undina. The sequence goes on from NZ_QGQU01000002.1 coordinate 276,585, forward strand.
GTAAGCAAGCTACTAGAAAATGAAACCTGCATCAGTGAGTAATCAAAGCGCGAGTCGGTATTTAAAAGTGTATTTATGACAGATAAATCAACATAGTGGTCGTAGTCATCGACAGCCCACAATGAAACATTTTCTGAGGGAGCTAAAGTTGAGGAAAGCTCAGTATTAAGCACCAGCTCACTTGAGTCAACTTTAGCAACCAGTGTATTTTGTGACACATTTAAGCTAATTCCCATAGTCGATTTCAGGGCGCTTATGGGCAATAGCAACTTATTTGATTTTGAATAGTAGGCTTCTAAATCTGAGACAACTGAACGCCCATTTACCCTGACATTTATAATCACAAAAGCCTCCTCATCAATAGGCCATTGATAAAGAGTCGGTAACTGCTTGGCGATGATTGCTTTAGGTGCAATTAACAGTAATGTACAAAGTAATAAGCGAGCCGCTAAACCACAGCCTAATGCCCTTATGTTTAGCACTTTCTATTTGATATTAATAGGGATCGCTAACTCGATTTTACCGCCGTAAAGCTCGTTTTCTTTGTAATTGAGTGTCAAAGGTCCTGTCACTGGAGCTTGTAAAGTGATGTATACCTTTCGACGAGATAGAGGGGTATAAACGGCCACATTGGCTATTTCACCAACCATTACATTATTCTCATCAACTAATTCAAAGTTTCCATACACAGAGCGATTCCCTGTGAGTGTTTGCCAAAATGTTAGAGTCGGGCGCCCATTTTGAGTAATTAATTGCGGGTTTATTAATTCTGAGTCAGCCTCTAATTGGCCATGACGAACGATAACAGGCACGCTGTAAGCAACCTTAGGCCTAATACTTATTCCATCAGCGTCAGGGTTTTGTGATTCAGAGGCTATGATTTTAAGCACCGCCCTGTATTCGCCAACAGCAAGCTCAGCTTTTTTGCGAACGGTCATTCTGATAGCTTGCATCCCTTTTGGGGCAATAGTGCCGCGACGTGGTGAAAACCGTAGCATGTTTTTGGCAGAGCGTCCTTCAACTTGTTGCGGAGTAACATCTATAAGCGCTCCTTCTTCGGTCATATCTTTATGGGTAACAACAAGTTTAAAATCGAGATTTTTATTAGAGGTATTGCGGATAAGTAGTGAATTATTTTTAGTGCGTCCATCGAAGTATAAACGGTATTCAGACAGCGCAAGGTTGGCACTACAAATTTCAGGTAGTAAAAGAGTTAGGCAAAGGGAAGCCCAACAAAAAAGTTTAAACATCATGGGACAACTCAACAACATGATAATAAAAAGTGGAGCGCGATGCTCCACACATTTTATTTTTAATGCGCAATTGCGCAAAAAAATAAACTGAGACTAAATTAGTAAATTACTATTGCCTCAGCTTTCATAGTCTTATTGGAAAGACACATCTACAGTGTAATCTACAGTGTAAGCAGCGCCCGCTGTCAGTGTAGAATCAACGGTCATATCACCATATACATTAACGGTAATATCTGTTGCACTTGCATCAGTAGTGAAAGGAGACGCAACATTGTCAGCAGTTGTTACACTGGTTGTTCCATCTGTAGCCGTTGTTACTGGAGCAAAAGTTAAGTTAGTGCCTGTGCTTCCAGATACAGTAATATTCATTGCTGAATTTGGCGCTAAACCAGATACAGTAATTCCACCTAATTGAATGTTTGCATCTGACGCATCACAGTCACCCGATACAACGCCAGCATTATCCATCGTACATGTTGAACTTGTAGATAAGCGAATTTTACCAAAGTGCAGTGCGCTATCTTCTGCAAAAGTAGGCTCAGTCCAACCGTTTACACTTGCTTGAAATGTTTGGTTAGATGCAAGTAAAGAAGTTGATGAGATTGCTAGTAAAGCGGAAGCAGCAAAGATTTTTTTATTCATAGTTTTTCCATTTTTAAAAATTATTATTTTTTTACTTCCGTGCAAATTAGTTTAGAGGGTTATCTCAATCCATTGTTTCGGATTTAAACACAATTGTTATCAAAATGAAATCTTTTGTTAACGTTAAGGCTTTTTAAAAGAGATAAGCAATATGAAGTTATTAATTTTGACCAGCAAAATGCAACAAGAAAAATAACACCGATGTAAATTATATTTTAACGCTAGAGGGAGTTATTTTAAGGCATAGTCATAGTGACTTAATAGATGTTGAACCTATATAGATGTTTATAAACTATTTTTAATCTTTCAGAACCATCTTGTAGTTTTGTATGGTTGGAGGCCTGTACTTAAGGAGTAAAATAAAGTGGCTGCAACATCTATGCGACATGTTTATTTATTGAGCATAATTTACGCATTGCATCTCTATTGTTATTTGCTCAATTAAAATCATTACGGATTAAACCGCATTTATCAAAGATCAGATTTTTACTAACACGTCGGCTTAAAAGTATGAAATTTAATTTTCCAAGCCTGTTTTTTCATCGTTTTTGGTGGTTTTTTAGCCCTCTACGGTAATAAGTTAGTAAAAAATCGGTTTATATCAGTGGTATTTTATCCCTTGTTGGTAAAATACTGATCCAGTGTTATTTGAGGGAAATTTAAAGCTTAGAAGGTCTTTAATTATTAGCTGCTTGTATCAAACTTTCCTGTTAGGCCATTTAAAAACTGATTCATGAGAGTGCTTTAGCTAACTTTTAATTTCACACACTGACGTGTATTTACTGCGGCTTTATGTATTTAGTAGACAACAACAACGCATTCAGAACAAGCACTCACTCATACAGGTTATTTTATAGTTAATCTGTAATTCAATTGCAGATCACTATTTAACTAACTCAATTTAATGCTTATCACTGCATTCAAATACAAATAAGAATTACTATCTTTTGTATTTGTTGGCGTTATAATATCGCCATCTTTTTTAGCTATGTTTAAAAGGAATTTGCAGTATATGCAGGCCTCTAACCGTCTTTTAGACTTTCCCAAACCCGTATTTTCTATGTTATGGCAATTTATGCAGCGCTTTAACTATGAATTAGCGGTTTTATCGCGTTTTTTTATTGCCATTGTGGGCGGATATTTTTTTACTGCCGTCAGTGTGTCGCTGTTAAGTGTTGTGGTGCCGGTCTCTAAAGTTGACGCGGTTCTTTTAAGTGTGTCTGCGAGTATTTTAATTTATGCACTGGTGTTTATTTATAGTTTTTATGTTCAGTCGTTAAAAACAGTTTGGATCAGTATTTTACTAAGTATTGCAGTGCAATTTTTTATATTGTCGTTAATGAAGGGATGGTTATGAAAGGGAGTTTTTTTCGCTCAATGACCTGGTTACACACATGGGTAGGTTTACTCGTGTGTTGGTTACTGTATTTAATATTTTTTGCAGGCACCATCAGCTTTTTTAGAGATGAAGTTAGTTTATGGAATCAGCCAAGTATTCATAATATTGAGCAGCAGACAGACCGTATTGGCGCGCAAAAGCAACAAATAATAAGTGGCGTTGAGTATTTAAATACCCAAGCACCTAATGCCCCTAATTGGCGTATAACACTTCCTGAAGAGCGTGTACCCTATTTAACGTATGGTTATGCTAAGCCAAAAGAGCCTGAGCAGCGCAGAGCCTCTTTTGAAAATACCCGTTTAGATCCAAATAATATGCAGCCTTTAGCCCCTTTTACAGATACCCGAGGGGGAAATTTCTTTTATCGCCTGCATTTTGATTTACATTATATTGATGTAAAAACAGCGCGTTGGATTGTGTGTTTTGCAAGCTTGTTTATGCTTATTGCATTGATATCAGGGATAGTAATTCATAAACGAATTTTTAAAGATATGTTTGTTTTTAGAGCTAATAAAGGCAGTCGTAGCTGGTTAGATGTACATAATTTAAGTTCTGTATTTGCCTTACCGTTTCATTTAATGATTACCTATACCGGCATTATTACTCTGATATTCATGATATTTCCCTACCCCGCACAAACCGTTTATGAAAATGGAATACGTGGTTTTTTCAATGATGTTTCGCCAAGTAGTCCTGTAACAGAATCATTGCAAGGTACTGCACCTTTAGTGCCTATCAATACAGTTTTAGATCAGGTTTATACTAAGTGGCCAGAGGCTGATATAACTCGGGTAATTATTAATAAGCCGAATAAAGCCGCTGCAACTATTATGGTTTTGGTGAGCCCTGGAAAAACATTAAGGGATCAATCACCCCGTTTAATTTTTAGCGGAGCGAGTGGTGAGCTTGTTGCTCAAACTGATGATGAACTCACTGGCAGTAAGGCGCTATATGAATCATTAAACTCAATGCATACTGGGCGTTTAGCAGAACCATTATTACGTGTTTTATATTTTTTAGGCGGCATTGCCGGCTGCATAATGATAGCGACAGGCTGCATAATGTGGGCTAAGCGCTTACGCGAAAGAATGAAAAAAAATACTCAACCATCTTGGGGGCTAAAGCTAGTTGAAGGGTTAAATCTAGGAACATTGATGGGACTACCCTTGGCTACATCGGCTTTCTTTTTGGCTAATCGTTTACTCAGTAAACAGGTTGCTGAGCGCGCTGATAAAGAAATACTCGCTTTCTTTTTAACTTGGCTATGTGTGTTCATCATTGCCTTTGTAAAGCGTGACAAGTTGCAGTGGTGTGTGATGGCTGCCATAAACAGCATTGCTTGCTTTAGTGTGCCACTTGTTAATGCGCTAACAACACAAGGTAATATAATCAGTTATTTGCGTCACGAGCAGTGGGCATTATTTATGTTTGATAGTCTTTTTCTAGCGTTTGGTTTGCTGTTTTTGTTACAAACCGAAAAATTACGTACTGCTCTGCAAGCTAAAAAACCAACTCCAATAAATACTCAGGAGCAAAAAGTATGATTGTCTTGCTTCCTTTTAGCTTATGTTTGGTGGCTTTTAACTGCTTTGCGCTGGCTAAATTTAATCATTTTAAGGATGTTTTTAATAAGCGCCCCACTCAACAGCAGCGTTTGGTTTTATTGAGTGTTGCTTGGATCAGTATTTTACTAAGTTTGCTGTTATGTGTTAACGAATTACAAGGTTATGGTGGTTTGCAATTTTGTGGCTATATGACGTTAAGTGCTTTAATTGTAATGACTTTTTATAGCTTTTTGGTGAGGTTAACTAAACTTTTTAACTTACTCATATTAGTTATATTGGCCATGAGTACGTTATTTTTTGGTTTTAATGGGCTTTAGTTAGTAAAAACCTGATCCCAAAAAAACAGGCTAAATTGCGTAAAAAAAATGGCAAGCCATCAGGCTTGCCAATTAAAAAGGGGGATTGTCATTATGTCTTCACCTGCTTGTTTCTTTGCAGATGCAGTCACTATAGTCTTGCTTTATTTAACTTACCTTACAGTAAGGTGATCGTTTTATTACAGCTTAGACTATTTATCAATTCAACTTGTAAATCCCCTTTACAGCGCTTTTTGATTTACCCAAATAATTTCGTCAGTTGCAAAACCAAGCGCCTTTACTTGGCTTAAAAAGTGCTGCTTAAGCTCTTTGCTTACTGTTGGTGTGCGTGATAAAAACCACAAGTAATCTTTACTATAACTGGTAATAAACGCATACTGATAATCAGGCTGGTCAAGTTCAAAAATAATATAGGCGCCATAAAATGGGCCAAAAAAAGATACTTTAAAATGCCCTGTATCGGCATTTTCAACAAATTTAGCTATGCCTTCAGCTTGGTCCCACAGCTGCTCTTCACTAATAAACCCTTTGTTTAATACCTTTACTGTTCCATCATCGTTAATTGAATAAGTGGCTGTTACTTGCTCCATACCTTGTTCAAAAGAGTGGTCTAATCGTGCTATCTCATACCACTTGCCTTGGTACTTTTCTAAATCAAAGTTTTTAACAGGGGTTATTCCTTCCGGTGCGCTGGTACAGGCACTAAGTAAAAACATAGCGGTAATAAATAATGCGGTTTTAAAAGCGAGCTTCATGTTGTTTCCTTTTCTTTAGAAATTGCTATAGGATCGCTCTAATACTAAAGCAATTTAAAGAATTTAGCATGAAAATTTGGGTTGATGCTGACGCTTGTCCGGTGGTAATAAAAGAAATCTTATTTAGAGCTGCAGAGCGTACGCAAACAGAAACTATACTGGTTGCAAATCATGCCATGCGCATTCCACCGTCAAAATTTATTAGTCGACTACAAGTGTCATCAGGGTTTGATGTTGCTGATGATGAAATAGTTAAACGAATTGAAAAGGGTGATTTAGTGATCACTGGAGATATCCCGCTAGCTAGCGAAGTGATTGATAACGGCGGCCAAGCGCTTAATCCGCGCGGTGAGCTTTACACTCCTGAAAACATTCGCTCTTTACTAAATGTACGTGATTTTATGGATACTATGCGCTCAAGTGGCGTAGAAATGAGTGGTGGGCCGCCTCCATTGAGCCAAAGTGACAGACAAAACTTTGCTAACAACCTTGATCGTATTTTAGCGCAAAATAAGAGTAGTTAAGGTGAGCAGCCAGTTAATAGGGTTAGGTGATAATTCATTTAGAGTTGGCGTGTATGTAGCAAAAGCCCCACCTATGCCTTACTTTGAAGCACTTGCGCAGTTAGAGCCTGTGGCTAGTGGGCAAATAAATAGCATAAATCAGCACTGTGGCAATGGCTGGCGAAAAGTCTTTAATGTGTACGCCAAAGTGTTATTTGCGCTGCCAAGCGAGCATTACTCATTTGCTAAACAAGCAGTAAGCTGGCAAGCATATCGAGATGAGCTGTTGTTACAACAGCATAGCGGGACTGCTTTACTATTTAGCACACCGGTGCTTACTGAGAGTAAAAACCAGTTGCACATTATTGCTGGGCGAACTCACGCTAAAAACTTAATACAACAAGGTAAATTAAACGCCCAATTTGATTGGCTTGATGATGAGTTTGCTATAGATAAAAGCCAGAATATTATTGTGTGCCCCTATTTTGATTATAGGCAGCTGAGTAATATTAAAATTGCCCGTTTGAGTGAATTAGTGGCTCAGCTAAGATAAGCCACTTTCTTTTTTGCTACTGTTACACGACGTGAGTTAGTTTTTGTGCGCTATCAACTAGCATTAGTGAGCCCAAAATAAACAGTACACATGCCGATGCACGCCCAAACTTAAGCGACAATGCGGGATTGTTACTAAGGATTTTTCTGGCACTTATCCCTATTAACCAATACACCAACGCACAGCCTACTAAATGAATTACACTCAGTACCAGCAATTGTTCAGTGATAGAAAACGATAAAGTTGGCAACACAAACTGTGGTAACAAGGCTAAAAATAACAGCATTACTTTAGGGTTTAAACCACTAATAATAAAACCCTTTCTCATCCACTTTAGAGGGGTGTCTGAGGTGTGTTGTTGGCCATCGTTATAGGCAGCAGGCATAGGAGGAAATCGGTATAGTGATACGGCAATCCAAATTATGTATAAAGCGCCGAACAAGGTTAACAGCTTTATAAAAATAGCATGCGATGCTAATAGCGCACCTAACCCTACCACCACAATTAAACTGGCCATTAAATGCCCAAGTATTAACCCTGACACCGCAGGAACAATTTTATCGCCTGCTATTCCTGCGCTAATTGTATAAGCCCAATCGGCACCAGGGGTGAGAACAAACAAAATTGATACCAGCCAAAAAGAAAAAATAATATTAATATCCATAGCGCTATAACCTAAAATAAGTGAGTAGTTATTTTATTTCTTTCTGATGAGTAAAAGTTACTGTATTTTACTAATATAAGCGTTCATTTTAGGAAATAATTAACTATGGATACCATGGATAGGAAAATTCTTGCCGAATTACAAGTCGATGGCAGACTTACCCTCTCTGAATTGGCTGATCGTGTTGGGCTAAGCGTGTCGCCCTGTCACCGCCGTGTTAAAGAGCTTGAGAAAAGCAAAGCAATTGTGGGTTACCGCACCGAAATATCACCTGAGAAAGTGGGTTTAAACTTTTCTGCGTTAGTATTTATTACTATTAAAGAGGGCGATAAAGTGTCGTTAAGCAAATTAGAGCAAGCAGTGGATGCTATTCCTCAGATCACCAATGCTCAGCGGCTATTCGGTACACCTGATTACCTGTTACATGTCGTTACTAAAGATTTAGCCGCGTTTCAGCAACTCTACGATGACAAGCTATCAGCCCTACCAGGTGTACAACGTTTAACCTCAACCATTGTAATGAAAGATATTGTAAGAGCGCGTAATTTGCACTTTTAACAGGTTACGTTTTAACACGAAGTTTAAAAAGTTAAGCCGATGACGCTGTAAAGCCTATTATGAGAGGCTTTACAGTTGTATATAAAAATAAAGTATAAATAAAGCTTGTTATAAACTGTATTGCTGTTATTCTGCTTGCCATCGGGTTGATAGAAAGCCCAGTTTATTTGTAAGTACCACGTTGTTATTAGTAATAATCCTTCGCGATATCCTCAAGTTAAATGTTTGTTTTCTTCCTGTTAAACGCCTATTTTAAGGCAATTTTTTATTTATTTTTTTAGGATATTATTATGTCTAATACAACTACTGGTACTGTAAAATTTTTCAACGAAGCTAAAGGTTTTGGTTTTATTGAGCAAGAGTCTGGCCCAGACGTTTTCGCACATTTCAGCGCAATCTCAGGCGACGGTTTCAAAACTTTAGCTGAAGGCCAAAAAGTACAGTTCAGCGTAACTCAAGGTCAAAAAGGCCCGCAAGCTGAAAACATCGTTTGCATCTAATTTAAAGGGAGTGGGCTTTAAAGCGCACTCACCACGCTAAACTAACGTTAAGCGATAAAGCTAATATCAATACGATATTAGCTTTTTTTTTGCAAAAAATTTATACCACGTACCCACTAAAACCAAGTGCTTTAAAGTACAGTTTTGGAATGCCAAAGCCACATTCATTAAGTAACTCACTAAAACGCATCCGATCAAGCGGGTAAAACTCACGCTCTAAGTTATGTGCCATTTGCGTTTTTCCTGCTTCACTAAGGCCAAGCTCTTTGCATGTATTAAGTTGTGCCTCTCGTTCAAACGGGGTTTCTGGGCGCATTAAATCAGCAATAAATACTGGTGCAGATTTTTTAAGATTATTTTTAATCCCCTTTAATAACTGCTTCTTATCGCCGTTATCTTCAACAAAATGCATCACCAATAAACATAATACCGCGTCGGCTTTAACTTTTAATTTATCTACTGGTTGGCACTCAATGCTGATACGTGCATCAATACCTTGCTCTATAAAGCGTTGCTTAGCAATGGCTAACATGTCGGCCGAGGTATCTTGAGCGGTAAACTGCCATGTAGAATTAAGATTCGCCAGCGCTGCGATTTCTTTACCTGTACCTGCGCCTACCACTAAAATATGGGCGTTATCAGTTAACGTAGCGCTTAGCTGTGCGTTGGTTAGTTGATGTAATAGCTCGTAACCTGGGACTAAACGGGTAATACGGTTATCATACTCTTGTGCTTCTTCGCCTGTAAAAGTGGGCATACTATTTCCTTAAATTACGTTTATGGTGGAGTATCCACCCGGTTTTTTAGCGACATGAATTTGCGTTGCAACGCGTTCGCTCATTTCACTTACATGTGAAATCACACCGACCTTTCTACCTTGCGCTTGCAGTGAATCTAGCGCGTCCATTGCAATACTAAGTGTTTCACTATCTAGTGTACCAAAGCCTTCGTCAACAAATAACGAGTTAATTTGCACTTTGTTTGAAGATAAAGAGGCCAGCCCTAATGCAAGTGCCAACGATACTAAAAACGACTCTCCGCCAGAGAGTGTGTTTACAGAACGTTGTTCATCGGCCATATCGCGGTCAATAATCGCTATATCAAGTGAATCAGCTATTGCTGTGAGTTCGTAACGCTTATTCAGCGTTTTTAAATGGCTATTAGCATAATGTAGCAATATTTTTAGTGTTTGTGTTTGCGCTAAATTACGCATTGTTTTGCCGGTTGCATCACCGAGCACTTTATTAAGTAAATGCCATTGTTCTACTTGTTGTTTAAGCTTGCTTAGCTCAGCCTGCTTGCCCTCAAGAGCTTTTGCATTTTGGTTGTGCTGCTCGATGGCAGTATTAATCGTAAGTAAGTTATTGTGTAATTGTGTTTGCTGCACAGTTAATTGAGTTTGTTGCTCAATTAACTGTGCTTCGCTGTGTGCTGGCTTATTATTTTGCTGATGCTGCTCATTGGCATTTTGCTGTTGTTTTAGCGCGGCATGAGCATCAACTAATGCTTGAGATAACTGCTCGCTATGCTTTAGCTGCTCTTTAATATCGTCATTACTTATAGCCAGTAGCATCTCGATTTGCTGATGGCTAATATCAGCATAAAGCGCGCTAAACTCTTCAAACCAAGCACTATAGCGTGTTTCAAGTGTGGTTAGCTCTTGGCTGTTATCGGCGAAGCGCTGCTCAAGGTTTTTAAGCGTAATAGCGTGCTCATCGCGCTGTTTTACGGCGCTATCGTGTGCCTGTTGACTCTGATTTAATTCACTCTGGCACTGCTCTACTTGTCTATTCAGCTGAGCCTGGTAGTCATCAGCGCTAATCGTTTGGTTATCGAATAACGCTAAGCGCTGTTGCTGGGTATTGTTGTGTTGTTGCTGTGCCTGGGTTAAATCGTCGTTGAGCGTGCTAATTTGCTGCTCAGCTTTAGTAATAAGGGGAGTTAGTTGCTGCAGCTGTAAATTAGCGCTGTCTAATTGCTTTTGAGTTTGCTCAAGTTGTAGTTGCTGATGTTGATACTGCTCTACTTGCTCACCTAGCTCGCTTAGCGTTAACGCGCCGGTTTGCAATGTTTGCCAAAATTGACTGTTTTCAAAATGAGAATTCAGCTCACTTATAAGTGCTTCGCGTTGGCTCAGCAATTCCTGGTGCTTATTATTAAGCATGGTGAGCTGATTGTTCAGTTCAACATGCTGGGTATTTAATTGTTGCTGAGCAGTCTGTTCTTTTTTAACCGTGTTTTGCAGTTGGTTAACCGTTTCTTGCAACTGGTTTTGTTGTTTTTGTGCTGCAAAGTACTGCGCTTTTTGCTCGCTTAATTGTTTATGGGTGTCATCAAGCTGCTCAATGCTCAAGTCATTAAGATCTGTTTTAGCCGCTTGCATGGTGTTTTTAATGTCTAACATTTTGGCTTGGGCATCAGCAATCGCTTGGTTTTGCTGCTTATGCTCTGCGACTAAAACAGCATGCTGCGTTTGATGTTGATGTAGCTGGGTTTGTGCATCTAAGTGCTGCTGCTTAGCGCCAGTATAAGTATTTTCAAAGTCGATTATTAAGTTATTAAAAGATTGGCTTTGATTGTTTGCAAACGGGTGCTCAGTGGCTCCACAAACCGCACATGCCTCATTAGGCAGTAGTTGTGCGCGTAAATGCTCAACATGTTCACTCGCACGCAGCCGTGCTTGATTAAGCGATTGCTCGGCGTGTTTAAGTGCTTGCTCTTTTCTGCTTAATTGCTCACGCAGTGTGATGTTAGTTTGTTCACTCTGAGTTAGCTTTTCTGCTGTAGTACTTTGTTGCTGCACTGTATGCTTTAGTTCTTGATTAAATTGCCTATAACGCGCTCGTTGCTCTTTTAAATAATCAATATTTTTAAGCTGATTATCACACTGCTCAATATTGAATTGCTCTTGCTGTTGGGTGAGCTTATTTAGATTTTGTTGTTCAGTGCTTAGTGCGTGCTCTGCATGTTCTAACTGTTTATTTTGCTCGTTGAGCTTGGTAGCGAGAGTGCTTAGCTGCAAAGTAATAGTTTGCTTTTGTTGCTCGAGTGTTTTTAATTGCGTTGTGGTATTAAAAAACTGCTTAAAGCTGTGATTAAAATAGTTCCAATCAGTGGCCAATGGCTTTAGTTGATTGTTTTCTTGTAACCATTGCTGATGGTGAGTGCTTTGTGTTGTTGCCTGCTCCACGCTGAGATTATTTTGTTGTAGCTGCTGTTGTAACTCGTTTAATTGTTGCTGCTCTTTGGCTCTTTGTTGTGTCAGGCTTGTTATACTTTGCGTAAAAATAGCTAATTGACTGTCGAGCTTACGTGCTTTTGTTATGACTGGTTCAGCTGTTTGTTGTTGTTGTTTTGCTGTTGCTAATTCGCTTTGTTGTTTTTTAACCTTACTTGCTTGTTCATTAATAAGCGCGGCATGATCCAGCGCGTTTAATTCCTTTATTTGTGAATTTAACTGGCTGTTTTGCACCGTTAAGCTTTTAAAGCGTTGGCGATTATCTTTAATTTCAAGCGCACTTTGTGCTTGTTTTGCTTGCTCAGTTTGTGCTTTAACCGCATTTAGTGCATCACTTGCTTGTTGCGCGTTTTGTTGAGCCTCTGTTAATGCTTGCTCTAAACTGTGTGCTTGTTTATACCAATTAACACCCTGCTCTGTGCTGGCCAACGTTGTTTTTATGTGTTCAGTTTGTTTTTTAAGTTCATCAAGAGTGTGCTTCTTCTCACTTAGCTCTTCATCAGACAATAACGCATAACTGGCTAAGCTAGCTGTTAGTAATTCAAACTTATCTTTAACTGCTTTATTTCGCTCAAATATACGTTGACCAATTCGGCTAAATTTATCGGTGCCGGTAAGGCACTCTAAAAGTTGTGCGCGTTCATCGCCAGTTGCTTTTAAAAATGCGGCAAACTCATGTTGTGCTAGTAGCACTGCACGGGAGAATTGCTCAAAAGTGAGGCCTATTTTATTTTCAATGGCTTTTATAGTGGTACTTTTGTCGGCGATTAAGGTTTCATCAGGTAAGCTATGCAAAGTATGCTCTGCCACTTTTAGTTTGCCGGTTACTTTTTTATGCGTGCGTTGAATACTGTAGCGTGCTCTATAAAGTTGCTGATCTTGCCCGCTAAAGTCCACTTCCGCATAGCCTTCCCATTTCCCACGGCGCAATAAATTGCGGGCATCGTTAAGCTTTATGTTGTCGCCGTTAAAATCAATTAGGTTACCTTTGTCGCCTTTCAAACGAGCAGTTTTCGTATAAAGCGCTAAACAAATGGCATCAAGTACGGTACTTTTTCCCGCGCCGGTGTCACCTGTAATGGCAAATAAACCTGCGTCTTTGAGTGGGGATGCTAAAAAGTCGATTTCGGCATCAGCAATGGAGGCTAAGTTATGAATACGCACGGCGGTTATTTTCATAGTAGCTGCTCCTGTTCAAGTTCATCAATAACGTCGGTTAATAGTGCTTTTAATTCACTGGGTACGGTTTCTCCGGCCATATCTTTGTCGTTATTAAAGGCCTGTTCGAGCAAATTAATTGGGTTGAGCATTTCCACAAAGCTTAAATCCTCAAATACCGTTTCTGAAGAATTATTCACTTGCTGATCGCGTACCCGTTCTATACCACAAAAGTTAACCTGCTTGCCTTTTAGTGCTTGTTCAATTTGTTCACGAAAAGTGGTATCGATATCACTGGATTTTAGCTTTACTCGTAAATATGGCGCTATTTCGTATTGTTGTGTATCTAGTGCTTTTATTTGCTCGCATAGCTTGGCTAAAGGGACGCACTCCCCCTCGGGTAATACAATTACTTCAGCGAGCCTAGGAATGTAAAGGGGGTTTACAGTGGTGCTTAGCGGTTGGTCTTTTTGTACGTTAAACTCAACCACGTTGACTTGATGGGTATATTTCCTTTCTGAAAACGACATTGGAATAGGTGTACCGCTGTAGCGAATGTGCTCATTTTTAGCCACTAACTGCGCTTTGTGTAAATGCCCTAGCGCTACATAATTGGCATGCTTACCAAATACTGACGCAGAAATGGCTTCTTCACCGCCAATAACTAAGTTACGCTCAGAGTCACCAGAAATATTTCCACCTTTGGCATGCAAGTGACCCATAACAATTAAAGGCGTATTTTCAGCGTTAAGCGTTAACGCATGTTCAAGTGCCAGTTGGTAAGCTTTAGCAACGCCTTGTGCGTAACTAGGGCCATTCTCGCTCTGGCTAAGCGTACTTATATCGCTGGTTCGTAAAAACGGCATAGCGATTACTACAGCGTGTTTGTCGTTATTATTAATTGTTATTACCACGTCATTTGGATTGGCGGGATCAAACCGGCCTACAACATGGGTATCAAACTGGGCTAATAAGGGCTGAGCAGCCAAAATACGATTAGCAGAGTCATGATTGCCGGCAATTATGACCACGTGTAATTGTGGGCACTGTGCTTTGGCATTTTTTATAAATTGATAGAGTTGGTTTTCGGCGCTAGCACTGGGGGTGGCAGTATGATAAATATCGCCCGCAACAAGCAATAAATCGATTTGTTGGCTAACGAGGGTGGTTAATAACCAAGAGAAAAAAGCATGATGTTCATGACGGCGATCATGTTCATAAAATTGCTGACCTAAGTGCCAGTCTGAAGTGTGAAGAACTTTCATTTTGCGCTCTTAAAAAACCATAAGAGCGCCAATATACCCAAGGCAATTAAAGATGCAAGTATCGCTTTAGGTTAAAGTATACCAAGCAATAAAAATAACTGGCAAAGCTGCGAGCGCAATTGTTAAAGGCCACTTTAATGCCTTCGCTTTTTTGGCCTGTAATACTGCTAGTGCGTTTGTTTCATTACAAGCAGCCACTTTATCAATATACAGGTAGCCTGAGTTAATATACTGCTTACAATTTTGCACGTCTGCAGGTATTGCAATTAGTTTTTGCTGCTTTTTTAGGACATAAAAATCCATAAACTCACCACACTTAATACGACTAGTTAGAACAAAAAATATTTGAGAGAAACACTAAAAAAGTACCCTCAAATTAAAAAAGTGGGCGATTCTAATTACAAACCATAGTAAAGATCAACCTAAAACTGCGTTTTTTAGTATTTTTAATGAAAATAGCTGTGTTTTTTCATTTTATCTCTACTTTTAGTGATACTCAGCCTATTTTGTAAACCCCCTTTACAGCTTAGTTTTTTATGTAAATTGCTAAACAATTTAGTTAAATGTTGTTGTGTAAAACCGTGTTTTTTATATTTACATAAAGGTGTGGAATATCACCCTATAAAAGTAGGGTTTTATCGCTATTTTATTGAAGCTTAGCTGTAAATTTGTCACAGTAGCGTCACTAAAATCGATCAGGATTAACAATGAAGAAAAATTTATTTACATTGAGTGCGTTTGTATTGCCTTTGGCAATGGCGAGCTCTGTGATGGCCTCATCTGTTGAACAAACTAAAGGCAGTTATGTTGATAAGTTTCGTCAACTAGATGAAGCTTTGCCTACCCCTAATGTTTACCGCAGTGCCGCAGGTGCACCGGCAGAAAATTACTGGCAACAACGGGTTGATTACGATATTGATGTAAAGCTTGATGAGCAAAAGCGTCGCTTAACGGGGAGTCAAACAATTGAATATAAAAATAACTCACCCCATACGCTTAAATATTTATGGCTTCAACTTGACCAAAACATTTTTAAAAATGACTCGATTGCAGAAACCACGCAAACTTTTAAAAGTACCCTACAAAACGAGCCTGATGCTAAGCCTGCTAAATTAAGTTTAGGTGATTTACGTCGTCAGCAGTTTATGAACGACAATGAGTTGGGTTACACCATTAGCAATGTTAAAGATGAAGATGGTAAAGCGCTGCGTGTAACGGTTGTTGATACTCTAATGCGTATAGACTTAAACTCGCCGCTTAAACCGGGGAAAGATATTGAGTTTAGCATGGAATTCGCGTTTAACTTGGTTGAGGAAGATGCGGTAGGTGCACGTGCAGGTTATGAGCACTTTGAAGAAGACGGTAACGATATTTTCTTAGTGGCACAGTGGTTCCCGCGTTTAGCTGCGTATACTGATTACGAAGCATGGACCAACAAACCATTTCTAGGTAGCGGTGAATTCACCTTGGAATTTGGCGACTACGACGTTGAAATTACGGTTCCTGCAGATCATATTGTATCGGCAACCGGTAAGCTTGATAACCCTAGCTCAGTTTTAACCAGTACTCAGCGCAAGCGTTTAAAAAAAGCTGAAACAGCAAAACGTCCTGTATTTGTAGTTACTGAAGAAGAAGCACTCGAAAACGAAAAAGCCGGTACAGACAAAACAAAAACGTGGCATTTTAAAGCTGAAAACGTTCGTGATTTTGCATGGGCGTCGTCACGTAAATTTATGTGGGATGCTAAAGGTTACCAACAAGGGGGGAATGAGCAACCACTGGTTATGGCTATGTCGTTTTTCCCTAAAGAAGGTGGCGATTTATGGAAGAAATATTCAACTGAATCTGTGGTACATACCATGGAAGTATATTCAAAATACTCATTTGATTACCCGTACCCAACTGCACAGTCAGTCAATGGTCCTGTAGGGGGTATGGAATACCCAATGATCACTTTTAATGGTCCACGTACAGATTTACAAGACGATGGCACGCGTACTTATTCTCAAGCAGAAAAGCGCTTTTTAATCGGGGTTGTTATCCACGAAGTGGGGCATATTTATTTCCCTATGATTGTAAACTCAGATGAGCGTCAGTGGACCTGGATGGATGAAGGTTTAAATAGCTTTTTAGATGGTGTTGCTGGGCGTGAATGGGATCCAACCATTCCTTGGGGTGTTGAGCCACGTGATATTGTGGCGTACATGAAGTCTGAAACTCAAGTGCCTATTATGACGCAATCAGACAGTGTGCTTCGTTTAGGCCCTAATGCCTACACTAAACCAGCTGCAGCATTAAATATTTTACGTGAAGTTATTTTAGGTCGTGAATTATTTGATTTTGCGTTTAAAGAGTATGCACAGCGCTGGAAATATAAGCGCCCTACTCCAGCTGATTTTTTCCGTACTATGGAAGAAGCGTCAGGCGTTGATTTAGATTGGTTCTGGCGTGGTTGGTTTTACACCACAGACCATGTTGATATCTCGCTTGATAAAGTATATCAATTACGGTTAGACACCAAAAACCCTGATATCGACTTTAAACGTTTACGTGACATTGAAGCGAATAAGCCAAGCTCATTATTTGTTGAGCGTAATCGTGCTGAAGGTAAAAAAACCTGGGTTGAGAAAAATCCAGATGTAACCGATTTTTATGACGAAAACGATCGCTTTACGGTTACTAATAAAGAGCGTAATTCGTACAACAAATTTTTAAAAGGCTTAAAACCGTGGGAGCGTAAAACACTCGATCGCGCATTAGAAGAAGACAAAAACTACTATGTTATGGAGTTTTCAAATCTAGGCGGCCTAGTGATGCCGATTCTTTTAGAGTTAACTTATGAAGATGGCACTAAAGAAGAGCGTTACATTCCTGCAGAAATTTGGCGTCGTAACCACAAAAACGTACAAAAACTGATTATTACCGACAAAAACAAACCGCTCACCTCAGTAACCGTTGATCCGGGTTGGGAAACAGCAGATGTGAATGTAGAAAATAATCACTACCCACGTCGTATTATTCCTTCGCGTATTGAAGTCTACAAACGTGAAAAGAGTAAAGCAAAAGTAAGCCGCGATATCATGCAGGATATTAAAACTGAGCTGAAAAAAGACGAAAAAAATAACGAAGAGGACCAATAATAATGCGATTTTTGCTTATTATTGTTTGCTTTTTAATTGCTGCGCCGAGTATGGCGCATCAATTAAAATCATCCGTTACCACGGTGTTATTTAATCAACGAACTCACAATATTGAATTAATGCATCGCTTTTACTTACATGACACAGAGCATGCTGTTGGCAGTTTATTTCAAGGCAAAGTGGATATCATCAATAACAAGCGTGACCAAAAACGCTTTGCTAAATATGTTGAATCTCATGTTGCTTTGCAAACCTTAACGGGTGAGTCGCTCACACTTAATTATGTGGGTGCACAAGTTGATGGTAAGTTCTTTTGGGTTTACCAAGAAGCGACGATCCCCGATGAGATTGAAGGTGTTAAGATGAGTAATGGCGCATTGCGCGATTTATGGCCTGCGCAAGTCAATATGGTAAATGTTGAAGGGCGAGGAAAAGTAAAAACGTTAAACTTTAGTCAAGACGATACGTGGCTTGAAGCACGATTTGAAACTAACTAACCCACTGTGCACCTTTATAAGGTGCGCACTTTTTTGCTGTATAAATTAGCTGATCGCGTTAATTTACTTCATCGTAAAATCAATATAACAGTTGTTATTCAAACCCAAACTATTGTGTTATCAAATGAGCTATACTAAGAGGGCAATGGACTGAACTCTTTGTAATTGTCTATTGATATACTTTTTATATAAAGCAAATCCAGCAAAATGAGCTAATAACTTAGCGCAAGGAATGAAATGAAAACGCAAATTGAGGCAATCAAAGGTGTTATTTTTGATTTAGACGGAACCTTAGTATCATCAGAATTAAATTTTTCATTGATTAAAGCCCAAGTAGGTTGCCCTGCAGAACTAGACCTACTCGAATATATAGAGCAATTGCCCTCACCCTATATGCGTGAAGAAGCGATGAATATAGTGCATCAGCATGAGCTACTTGATGCGCAAACGGCGACCCTTTTACCCGGCGTTGTTGAAGCTGTTAACGCTCTGCGAGCAAAGAATATTCCTATGGCTATTGTGACTCGTAATTTTGATAAAGCGGCCACACTAAAGTTGCAACACAACCCATTGCCAATAGAAACGGTACTCACTCGAACTGAAGCGCCAGCCAAACCCGATCCGAGTGCTTTATTAATGATTGCAAGGCAGTGGTCCATGCCCGTTGATAACGTTATTTACGTTGGTGATTATTTATATGATATACAAGCGGCCCATAATGCAAAAATGCGAGCCTGTTTATATGCTCCCGATGTAACCCCTGCGTATGCCGAGCAAGCCGACTTTGTGATTCATGCTTTTGATGAATTAGTGTCGTTAGTTGAAAGTTACGCTGAAAAAGTGGAGTTATGTTAAATTGCACTGTATTTCATTTCGCTAATAGCATAACGGGTATTATTTAAATTAATACCCCGCTGCTTTTGCGCAGCATAACATGTTGAACCACTAGCCCAATACGCTTTGAATTGGTAAAATATCAAAAACAGAACGTATTCAATAGAGGCACAAGATGGGCAGAGCATTTGAAGTCCGCAAAAGTTCGATGGCTAAAACCGCCAACGCAAAAACTAAAGTAAATTCAAAGTACGGTAAAGAAATTTACGTTGCAGCCAAAAGTGGTGAACCCGACCCCGATGTAAATCAAACATTGCGCCGCTTAATTGAAAAAGCCAAAAAAGACCAAGTTCCTGCGCACGTAATCGAAAAAGCAATTGAAAAAGCAGCCGGCGGGGCAGGGGAAGATTACTCAACTGCACGGTACGAAGGCTACGGCCCGGGTAATTGTATGGTGATTGTTGACTGTTTAACCGATAACCCTAATCGTACTATTAAAGACGTGCGCTTACCGTTTACTAAAACAGATTCAAAAATCGGCACACCTGGTTGTGTTGCACATATGTTTGATCACCTTGCTGTTTTGGGGTTTGCAGGTGACGACGATGAAGTCGTGTTAGAAGCGCTGATGATGGCTGACGTTGATGTGACTGATGTAGAAGCCGAAGATGGCAAGGTGTCGGTATTTGCACCGCATACTGAGTACTTTAAAGCTAAAACGGCATTAGAAGAAGCATTTGAAGGCATTAACTTTGAAGTTGATGAAATTACCTTCGTTCCACAAGTACATGTTGAAATTACTGATGAAGAAGTCATTGCCAACTTTGATAAATTTATCAATATGCTTGAAGATTGCGATGACGTACAAAATGTTTATCACAACGCGACCATTAAAAACTAATTCGTAGTTTTAACTAGGCGAATTTTAGCTATTTTGCCGCTTAATAAAACAAAAAGCGCGTTTTGTGTAGGCAAAACGCGCTTTTTTAGTGTTAAATAAATGTCAGCTATTCAGCTAGGTTATGGTGCTGTGCTTTATATTTTAAGCGGTAGCTATGCAGTAGCGGCTCAGTATAACCGCTAGGTTGGCTAACGCCTTCAAATACTAGTGCCAAAGCCGCTTGGTAGGCAATGCTATTAGCCAGTGTTTGCTCATTAGTTGCCATGGGAATGTAAAGGCTGTCATGTTCATTTTGGCCATCAACAACCTTAGCCATTTTTGCCATCACTTTTTGTACTTGCTCATTACTGCACACGCCATGATGCAGCCAGTTGGCAATATGCTGGCTTGAGATACGTAGAGTAGCTCTATCTTCCATTAAGCCAATATGGTTAATGTCAGGCACTTTAGAACAGCCTATTCCTTGATCAATCCAACGTACAACGTAACCTAAAATACCTTGCGCGTTATTTTCAAGCTCACTTTGAATATCTTCTTTTGACAGCGTTTCTGGGTTTGCCATTAGCGGGGGTGTTAATAAGCTTTCTAGGCTTGCTATTTGGCGCGTGGCAATGCTTTGCTGCAGGCTAAATACATCCACATCATGGTAATGCATTGCGTGTAATGTGGCGGCGGTAGGGGAGGGCACCCAAGCCGTATTAGCACCTGATTGAGGATGCGCTATTTTTTGCTCCATCATCATCGCCATTTTATCGGGCATTGCCCACATACCTTTACCAATTTGCGCTTTATGGCTTAAGCCACAGGCTAGGCCAATATCAACATTACGATCTTCATAAGCGCTGATCCAAGGCTGTGCTTTAATAGCGGCTTTAGGCAGTACCACACCCGCTTGCATAGAGGTATGAATTTCATCACCAGTGCGGTCTAAAAAGCCGGTGTTAATAAATACAACACGCTCTTTAGCAGCATGAATACAGGCTTTTAAGTTAGCAGATGTACGACGCTCTTCGTCCATAATACCCATTTTTAGGGTGTTTTTAGGCAAGCTCAGCGCCTCTTCAACCATACCAAATAAAGTGTTAGCAAATGCTACTTCATCAGGGCCATGCATTTTTGGCTTTACAATATTAATACTTTGCGCGGTTGAGTTTTGAATGGCATTTTTAGTGTTTAAATCGTGCAGTGCGGCTGTTGCGGTGAACATGGCATCCATAATTCCTTCAAACACATCATTACCACTTACATCGGTAATAGCAGGGTTTGTCATTAAATGCCCAACGTTACGCACAAACATCATACTGCGCCCTTTTAGGGTCAGTTTTTGGCCATCAAGGCCTGTATATTGGCGATCGGCTTGTAACGTACGGTCGACCATTTTGTCGCCTTTTCTAAACGTTTCAACCAAGTTGCCCTGCATTAGGCCCAACCAGTTTTTGTAAACTTGCACTTTATCTTCGGCATCAACTGCGGCAACTGAGTCTTCACAGTCCATAATGGTGGTCAGCGCTGCTTCAAGTACCACATCTTTTAGCCCAGCTTTATCTGCTTGGCCAATAGGGTGATGGTGGTCTATTTGCAGCTCAACATGTAATCCATTGTTTTTAAGTAAAATAACACTTGGGTTTTGTGCCTCACCTTGATAGCCAACGAGTTGTTCAGGGTTTTTAAGTGTAGTGTGCGAGCTGTCGCGTAATGTAATTGCAAGTGCGCCATCCACGATTGAATAATTAGTACTTTCGATGTGCGAGCCATTTTCAAGGGGTAGCGCCTTATCTAAAAATTGTCTGGCGTAGGCCATTACTTTAAAGCCGCGCACTGGGTTGTATTGAGTCCCTTTCTCTGCACCATCTTCCTCACTGAGTACGTCTGTACCGTATAGTGCATCGTATAGTGAACCCCAGCGTGCATTGGCAGCATTTAAAGCAAAGCGGGCATTACTAACTGGAACTACTAACTGTGGCCCTGCAGTCAACGCTATTTCTGGTTCTACATTTTGGGTTTCAATATTAAAGTTTTCAGGTTCATCAACTAAATAACCAATGTCTTTTAAAAAGGCTTGGTACTGGGCTTGATCAACGTTTTTATTAGCAACATGGTAGTCATCAATCTGCTTTTGTAATTGTTCACGTTTAGCGAGTAGTGACTTGTTCAGCGGAGTAAGTGTTTGCACTATGTGGGCAAAGCTTTTCCAAAACTGGTGTTCGTCTAGATGAGTACCTGGTAATAGTTGTTTTTTAACAAATTCAGCTAGTTGCTTATCAACGCTGAGTCCAGAGTGGGTGAGAGTGTGGCTCATAATTAAAATCCTTAAACGGTCCGACAGAGTGCATTTTTTATATGCGTACACTTACCATATCGCAAAAAAGTCGCCTTGAGTGCTTTTCAACCATTCACTATATGTATAGCCGTAATAACAACTATAAATTTACTAAATCTAAAAAATAAGCCTAATGTTTAATTAAGCGCTACAGAGCTAACGCAATGTAGTCACTCTCTCAACAATAAATATTAATACCCGTTCGAAGGACTTTATTATGACAACATATCAAGGTGAAACAGATACACTAGCAACACTATGCCAATCACAAGGCAGTGCATGGAAAACTATTAATCCTGAATACGCAACTCGCATGCGTTTACAAAATCGTTTTCGCTCTGGTGTTGATATTGCACAATTTACTGCTGACATTATGCGTGAAGACATGGCTGCATACGACAAAGACACAAGCCAGTACACACAGTCTTTAGGTTGTTGGCATGGTTTTACTGCGCAACAAATGATGATGGCAATCAAGCGTCACCAAAAAACAACTAAACGCAGTTACGTATACCTAAGTGGTTGGATGGTTGCAGCGCTTCGCTCTGAGTTTGGCCCACTTCCAGATCAAAGTATGCACGAAAAAACATCAGTACCAGCACTTATCGAAGAAATCTACACCTTCTTAAAGCAAGCTGATGCACGTGAACTTGACCATTTATTTAACGAGCTAGACGATGCAAAAGCAAACGGCGGCGACGTTCAAGCCGTGCTTAATAAAATTGATAACTTTGAAACGCATGTTGTGCCAATCATTGCTGATATTGACGCAGGTTTTGGTAACGAAGAAGCGACTTACCTACTTGCTAAAAAGATGATTGAAGCGGGTGCTTGTGCTATCCAAATCGAAAACCAAGTATCAGACGCTAAGCAATGTGGTCACCAAGCAGGTAAAGTTACCGTTCCTCATGAAGACTTTTTAGCTAAAATTAATGCAGTACGTTACGCGTTTCTAGAGCTAGGTATTGATAACGGTATTATCGTTGCGCGTACCGATTCTCTAGGTGCAAGCCTAACGCAAAAAGTACCGGTTTCACAAAAACCAGGTGACTTAGCAAGCCAATACAATGCATTTTTAGAAACAACACCGGTAAACAGTGTTGATGATTTAAATGAAGGCGAAACGGCAATGAAGCTTAATGGCCAACTTTGTAAGCCTACACGCCTAGATAACGGTTTATACCAGTTCCGCGAAGGCACTGAAAAAGACCGCGTAGTACTAGATTGTGTAACTAGCTTACAATCAGGCGCTGATTTACTGTGGATTGAAACAGAAAAACCACACGTAAAACAAATTGCAGAGCTGGTAAATCGCGTTAAAGAACAAGTTCCAGATGCTAAATTAGTATACAAC